>CASFFJ010000139.1 GCA_949293915.1 uncultured Christensenella sp. | reverse complement strand
TTAAATGCTATGATTCCGTCTGTCATGTGTAATAATATAGTTTCAATTTGTTTCTTTTGTCTTGTAACCTCATTAAGATTTTCTTTTAATTCTTGGTTCATTAGACCAAAAGCATCTGCTAAATCATCAAATTCATTTTTATTTTCTGATTTAGATAATTTTCCATCACTTAAATATTTTCCATGAGCGATACTTTCAGCACTTTTAACTAATTTAGAAATTGGCGCTAAAACAACCTTTGCAATTATAAAACTAAATATAACAGCAAAAATAATAAAAGCACCCAATGAACAATAAATAGCATTTTTCAATTGTTCTGCTTGCTCAATTACATATTTTTGAGCCTCTAAATCAGCATTTAAATAAGAACTAACTGCATCTAATTTATATAAACTAAACAATCCTAAACCTGTTATTACAATGATACCCAAAATAGTAAAAATCATAACAATTTTTATTTGTATGCTCTTTAACATTTTAACTTTCCCGTTTAAAAAATATACTTTTTCAAACTAACTCCTATTTTATGCTGTTCTTATTATATACTTATATGTTTTTTTATTCAAGTAAATTTTAAAAATAATTTAAAATCTTTGCATAATATAAGCACATAGAGATTTTACTATAAAAAAATATCTTAGGACTTTAAAAGTCCTAAGATATTTTTAAGTATTTTTATCAGTAACATAATATCCAGATCCTCTTTTGGTAATGAGAATTTTTGGATTTGCTTTATCCTTTTCAATTTTATCTCTAATTCTATTCATTGTTACATCTATGGTTCTAATTGCACCAACATATTCTTCATACTCCCAAACATCTCTTAAAAGCATTTCTCTTGTAACAACTTGTCCTGGTTGAGCAGCTAAATATTTTAATACATCAAACTCTTTTTTAGTTAAATTAATTACTTTATCTTTTACCTTTGCTTCAACGCGTTTTAAATCAAGTGTCAAATCTCCAACTTTAATTATATCATCTTTATTTTCTGTTTTTGTTTGAGCGGTATCAATATTTGCATTTAATTCTGCTTTTCTCAAATTAGCTTTTACTCTTGCAATAACTTCTCTAATTTGAAAAGGTTTTGTAATATAATCATCTGCACCAATTTCTAATCCAACAATTTTATCTGTTTCCGTATCTTTGGCAGAAATCATCAATATTGGAATATTTGACATATTTAAAGAATATCTTAACTTTTTGCATACAGATTTTCCATCTAACTTTGGTAACATTACATCAAGTAAAATTAAATCTGGTTTATCTTTTAAAGCAACATCAACAGCTTCTACTCCATCTGATGCCTCAATCGTATTATATCCTTCATTTTGTAAATTAAAAGCTAGCAGATCTCTAATATTTTTTTCATCATCAACTATAAGTATAGTTTTTTTATCTTTATCAATTACGTTTTCCACTCCTAATGTCACCTTCCCTTTTCAAATTTTACATATTCTTTATATCACATTAAAATAATTATTACAAGTTTTTTACAAATTTTTTTCAAATATTTTTAAAGCTTAACGACCTTCACTTTTATTATCAAAAGTAGATGGTTTAGGTTGAGGAGCTTTGTCAGAACTTTTCATTCCTTTAACTTTTTCCGTAACTTTTTCTGTCATTGTAAGAAGTAAACTCATTATCTTTTGCTGTTCTTTTTCAGGAAATTCTTGAATCATATTTAATATACTCTCAAAATCAGTTGCCAACATCTTTCTCAAATCCATATTCGAAACAGAATCTAAAGAAATTCTCAATGATTCCACTTCCTCTGTTTTAACATATCCATGAATTTGATTTCTTATATCTTGAATTTGATGTTTTTTTAATGGCTCTTTCTTATTAGCACATCTTATCTCAAGCTGATTTATTAATTCTTCCTCTTCTTCTTCACTTAATTTTCTTATAGCTGATGATTCTGGAAGTATCATAGTCCTATTAACTGGATCTTGGCTAAAATACTGATTTGCAAGTTCTTTTGCTAATTCGTCAATAACCATTGTTTGACAAGTTTTAATATCAAATTCTTTTTCACTTCCATCAACTTCTAGTTTTTCATATTCTCTTTTAGCCAATTTTGAAATATCACATTCTAACATTTGAACTGGAGATATAATACTTGTGTATCTATTTATTGTCACTGCTTTAAGCACAGAATAATAAACGGCTACTCTTCTTGCAACTACTTTTCTTAACATTTCATTTATCCTTGGACTATCTATATTTTTACCTTTAATCCTATAAAGATTATTAATAAATTCTGAATCATTGCTTATATCTTGATTTAAATACAATTTTTGTAGTTTAGCTAAATCGAGATCTTCTTGAACCTTTGCTCTTGTTTTTTCATCTTCTATTCCCGGAATGATTCTTTCCGCATCTTTTACTTCTACTTCAGGAATACCTATAATTTGTTTTAATTGCTCATCTGGAATAAAAGAAGCTTCTTCTGCAACAGCAACTCCTACAACTTTTGAATCAGTTTGAATAAGATTTTTTATAAATTCTCCTGCTGTTTCATTTGGAATTTTATCACTTTCAATTAATACCTTTGCTATTGCTCTTAAAAGCTCAGTTGCTTTTTCTTTTTCTTCTACAGAAAGTTCAGCGATTCTACTAGCATCTGAACTCGATGTAATAAAATCCTGTGCTTCTATTAATGTTTGTTTAGCAACTTGATTCACTAAACTCATATCGTCAACTCTTTCAGTAGCATTAGCAACTATCTTTTCTGCCTCTTTTTTTATTTCCTCTTTACTTTTCTTAGGTCTTCTTATTTTTCTTTTAAAAAATTTTGCCATATGTATACCTCCTGCTAAAATATAAAGTCTTAACATATTATATTTTACAAAGCTCCTTTATGTCAAGCACATAAGGAGCTTTGTTTTACATTATAATTTCTATGTTATAAATTTTTCCATCATCAACTAACAAAACTTTTTTATCTTTATTTTCTTCCCCATTTACTAAGAACTTGGTTATTCCTGTGTTTTTTTTGTTTGGATTTTTTACCTTTATGTTATAAGCTGAAGTCTTATATTTATAATGCATTTCATATTCTTTCCAATTTTCTGAAATACATGGTTCAATTTTCAAATATTTTGATTCAATTTTAAGTCCTAAAATATGCTCTGTAATCAGATTATAGTACCATCCACTAGAACCTGTATACCAACT
>CASFFJ010000138.1 GCA_949293915.1 uncultured Christensenella sp. | reverse complement strand
TATTATTTGATTTCTTCCGATTAAATATTCTAGCATATTTAAGGAAAAAAAACAATTATAAATACCAAAAATTTACAAAAAAATAAACTGACTCAAAATGGTTTAATTTCAAGGGTTTTTGGTTTGACAATTTACATAATGTGGTTTATAATAAAAAGAGTTTTGAAATTGAAAGGATTTTGAATATGAAAGAAAGAAGATTAACAGGTTTAGAAAGTTTAAATGAAATTTGGAATGATTTATTCCTAAATGCAATTTATAGTGGAAATATATATGTTAAAGGAAATAATTTCCATATTGAATATAATGGAGTAGATAATATTATTAATTGCAATCAATTTAAAATGGCTTTTCAAGAAACTTTTTATAAAGTATATAGAGAAAATATTTATCCTGCATTTGGACTTAAATCTCTTTCTAGTGAGCAAGTAATAACTGTTTGTGCATGGTTAAATCCAGCATTGGGAGATTTAAAATTAGATGGATATGAAGAATATAAAAAAAGACTTAGAGATAGATATACAGTTAGCGGAAAAAATTATGATGAATCAGATACTAAACTTTTTAAAATGCAATTAAGAAGTACTTTATTTGGATTAAGTGAAGCTCAAAGAAAAAAATATATAGAGTATTTAATGCCATATGAAATATTAGGACTTAATGATTTGATTGATTTAGAATATTATACAGATATACCTAAAAGTGAAGTTTTAGAAGAATATAGGGATGAAAATGGAAAACTTTCAGATGAGGTTTTACAATCACTTTCAGAATTAAGTATGGAAAAAATTGTTGATTTAAAAAATTCAAAACATAAAGTATCATCAAATAAGATAAAACGTTATACACAGTTTATTCCTAACGATTTTTTGATTACTATGGCAGAGCATAATCAGATTCCATATAGTTATCTAGAATATTCAAATATAACTAAAAAAGATATATTTTCTATGAGATATGAAGCAATAGTTTCAGTATTACATAATATTGATAAATATCCAGAAAAATTAAGAATAACATCTCAAGATATTTTAGATGAATATGGAAAAACTATAAATGGTTCTAGATTATATAAATTTGTTATGTATGGATTTGTAGATAGTAAACAAGTTATAGATATTATTAGATTAAATAAAGTTTTAAGATTAGCAGGTGAATCAGAGGAAAACTTATATAATGATGAAGAAGTTTTATCATATTATTCATCAACTAGATTAGCTGAAATGTTTTTAACTGGTGAAATAGATACTAATTTTATAGAAAAATATCAATCTGCATTAAATTCTCAAGAAAAATTTGAAAAGAAATCAGAATTAGCTATTGAACAAATTAAGCAAAAGATAATGCTTTCTGTTGATATACCAGCTGAAGAAAAAGAAAAAAGTGTTCAACAGTCAGTACTAAATGCATATAATTTAGGACTTTGTACACCAGCAGTTTTAAGAGAAAATATTTCTTCAAGCTTTTTAGAGGAATTATATTTAAGAGGAGATATTTCAGATGCGGATATATTAAGTTTATATAGAGTTGGAGTTGTTGATGAAAAAGTTATAAAAGAATATTTTTCTGATGAAGATATTTTTGAGTTATATTTACACGGAAATTTAGATAGAGATAGTATTTCTATTATGGAAGATGAACAAGAACGTGATGAAAAAATATTAGAATCTGTTATTGATGAAAAAATGCCATTAATAGATGTTGTTTATCTATATTTAAATGGTAATTTAAGTATTGATGTTTTAGAAGATGCAATAGAATTTTCTGAGCAAGAAATTGATTTTGGTACATGTATTGATGAAAATACAGATTTTTCAAAGATAAAAGAAATGTTTGAAAGAAAAGTAATTGATTATAATTGTGTGACAAACTTAAAAGATATTGGTATAATAACAGAAGAGCAATTAGAAGAATTAAAAAAGACAATGGATAAAGAAAGATTTTTTGATGGTTTAAAGGGAAAAACTTTTAAATTAGTTACATCTAGAGAACAAAAACCAAGAACAGGAAGATATAGAAAAGATGAACCTGAAGAAAAACCTCAAAAAGATAAAGATGAAAGATATTTAAAAGAAAAGGAATTAATTTCAAAAATATTAGGAATAGACAATGTTAATGGAAATCTAGAAACTTTTGCAACTATAGAAAGTTATAACCAAAGTGGAAGACCAACTTCTTTAAATGGTTATAGTATTTTTGGAAGTAGAGATAATGGATTAGTTATTTTTGCTAAGTTTCAAAAGAATAATGCAGTATTTATTATGCCATTTTATCAAGCTGCATATTTCTTAAATTCAAGAAAACAGCAAAATTTAACAGATGTAGTCATAAAAGATAGAATGCAAGATAAAGCTTATTTAAAAACAATTAATCAAGTAGAAGTAGTACTACATACAGAATATTTTGCTAGAAATTTAAGTTTAGCTGCTTGTAGATTATCACCAGATTTTGCAGAAAAATTTAATGGAGATAGAAGATATAAATCAGATGTTCAAGCACTTTGCCAAGAAATGAGATTAGATTATAGAATAGAAAAAGGATTAGAATAAATGTAGAATGCAAAAGAAAGGAAACATGAGATATTATGGAGAATTTACAAGAGAGAATTAATAAATTAGCTAAAAACTCTGAATATAGATTTAAAACTGATATAGTAAAAAATATTTTATCTGAATTTAAAAATGAATTTAAAAAATCTAATTTTGAAAAAGCAGTATTACTTGATAAAAAGAAGCATCCTGTTTATACTACTTATGAAAAAATGTGTGATATTATTGATGTTCAAATAAAGAATAGTAAATTTAGTGTTAAATTCACTCCTGAAAATATAGTAGATGGATATGGAAATATTGCAGTAGCTTATAATGGAAATCCATATATTACATTGAAATTAGCTTTAATGGCATTAAAAACACATAATAACATAATATTTTTTTCACAAAAATATTATGCTGTAAATTCTATCATAATTCAAACATTAAATAATGTTTGCAAAAAATTAAAATATACTGAAGAAATAGGTTTAATAGAATATGGTGAAACAGATAAAATAGTTCAAAATCAGTCACTTTTTGATTTAATGCTTTATATAGGAGATAAAAGAGAATATCAAAAAATAAAAAGAAAGATAAGTTTACCAATAGTTTTTTATGGATATAATTATGTTGATGTATTTATTGAAAGTAAGGAATTTAAAGAGATATTATTAGAAATAGATAAATTTGCAAATCAAAATGATATTACAATTAATTATTTTGATAATACCTCACATGAAGAAACATTTAAATTTATAAATAAATATGAGGTTTCAGATTGTTTTGTATTATTTTCTAAAAATACTGAGACAATATATAAATTTATGTCTCATATAAAAGTAAATAAATTTTATATAAATCAAAATCCATTTAATGATTATGATTTTGAATTTGATGAAAAAGACTTAGTATATAATAAAAAAATATTTCTAAAAAAGATATAGACTTTTAAACAATTTATGTATATAATAATAAAAAAATAAAAGGGGCATTAGATTTATTGCTCCTATATTATTTAAAAGAATCGAGTTTGGAGGTCTTTATCATGTATGAAAGGAATGCAATAGTTTTAGAAAGATATTTTTATAATTTATTTAAATACAATGAAACTAGCAATTTAAAAGAAAACTATAATAATTATTGCACTCTTTTAGAATGTTTTGAAAACTTTAAAAAATCAACTGAAGCGGAAATGATTGCTAGTGATGAATTTAAAAAAATAACAGATGAAATAAAGAAAATCCAAAAAACTCGGAGAAAAACTATATAATAAAAGTGCGAAACTTGAATATAGCAGATATATTATTTTTGAAAATATAGAAGAAAAACCAGAAGAAGTTAAAAGATGTTTAGAAAAAGTTGAAAAAGATGTTGATAAAAATATAACTGCACTTCAAAATTTAGATAAAACTTTTATAGAATGTCAGATTGATTATAAAAATAAAGAAGAAAATTTACATAGATGTCAGGAAGAGAATAAGAAAAATAAAGAAAGTTACGAAAATGCATTAGAAAAAACAAGATTGATTTTTAATAATATTTTAGAAGAATATATAGAAATTGCAAAAGATTTTGTTAATTCAGATAATAAAGATAAAAAGAAAGAGTTAACAAATATTTTAATTGATAATGGAATAAATGAGAAAAATCCATTTGATCCAGATGTTATTTCTAATGCAGTAAATGTAAGTTTTGATATATACAAAAAAGAAATTGAAATATTTTTGACAGTTTATGAAAGAACTAGAAAACTATTCGAAGAATTAGAAGCTAATGATGTAAAATTAGATAAGCATAAAAAATTAATAAATGATAGCAATAGTAAACTTCATTTCTTATCTGCTAAAAAAGATTATATTGTAGGATTTTTAGATAATGAAAGAATAGCTGCAATTTATGATAAAAAAATTCATAGAAAATTAATGTTAGAAGCTTGTAGAAATTTAAATGATGATTTAGTTCATATTGATAGTTTATATGATATTTTGTTAAAAGAAATTGCTAGTAGAGCAAGTAAAAGATTATATAAAGATAATTATAATAAATCTTATTTACTTGATATAGCTAAAGTTTCAGATGATGTAGGAGAAGAAATAAATAAATTAAAAGCAAATTCAGTTGCTGTTGTTAATTTGAATTATTGGAGAATAGATGGAATTTCAAAGATTCAAGATGTTTTTGAAAGAGATGTTAAACAAGTTTATGGAAGAGATTTAGATGCAATTTTTCCAAAAACTGAAGATAATGTTGATAATTCTAAGAATGAATCTACTGAAATAAAAAATGTTAATTCAAATAAAAAAAGTGAAAATGCTGTAAAAAAATCTCAATACAAAAATTTAAAATCTTCAAAAGAAGTTCTAAAAAATGCAATAAATAAATTAGAAAATAATTCTAATGATGAATTAAATGATAATGATTTACAAGAAGATGATACGGATTATAATAATTTGTTTGAAAAAATTTCAATGCTTGATGAATTAGATGATAATGAGTCTATTAATCCAAAAAGTACTATTGATATAAAGCAAAATAAAAATTCAGATGATAATAATGAAGATATTGATGATAATATAGAAGATAAAGATGATGAAATAAATTCAGATAATGAAATAGAAGAATCAATTTTTGATTATTATTTTAAAGAATCAGATTTAAGTGAAAGAAAAAGAAAATTGCGTGATGAGAAAAAATTAAATGAAGATAACCATAAATCAAATATAATAAAAAAAATAATAGGATTTAATTCTAAAAAACAAAAAGAGGCATAAGCACAAAAGAACTTGGAGGAAAATATGGCAGATATTAATTTAAAATGCCCTAAGTTAAGAAATTTAATAAGACAAAAATTGAATTTACAAAGATTTGATGAGCCTTTTCAAACTTTAATTGAAGAGGCTTTTTTAAGAGCTTCATATGTATTAGATTTAACACCAGAAGAACTTATGGAAGATCTTAATAATTTTAATAATTCCATTTATTATATATCATGGGGAAATTGTAATGGTGCAAAAAATGTTATGGGGGTTGTTTACCCTGGTGAACGTAGAATGGAGTTTAATACAGATTTTTGGCAAAATATTATGAATACATATTCTCCAAATATTTATTGCACTAAATTCTTTGAAAGTTTTAGTCATGAAGTGTTACATGGTATGCAGAATGTTTATGATAATATAGGAAATATATACAATAGAGCTGGTGGATGGAATAAACAGTTAAATAACAGGAGTCATGCTATTTATGAGATATGTACACAAGGTACCGCAGCTAAAATGGCTAATGATAGATTTTTTTATCAATTTAAAGAAAGCGAAATATTAACTGGAGATGGTTATTCAAATGAAATTTTTGCAATTCCTTTAATTGCTTCAACATTTGGTGTTTCTGAACAAGAAGTTTTAAAATATGGAATGAGAGAAAGAGAAAAATTAGTTGGAGTATTAGATAGAAATATTGGAAATAAAGAAAAAACAGCTGAATTATTGAATAAAATTGAAGAACAATTAGATTTATTACATTCGATATGGTTTCCTGATAGTAATCAAAAAAAATTTATAAAAATGAGTGACAAAGAAAAACAAAAGAATAGTTCACAGATAATTATAAATTTAGTCGATATTTGCCAAGAAGCATTAGCTCATAGAATAATGAATACTTCATTAGATTTTGATAAAGATGTGGCTATTAAATTTAAATATGATCAAAGAAAAATTGAAGCAACTTTAAGACATGAGATAGAAAGATTTAATTGGACTTTTAAAGATGATTATATAACATTACAAAGAAGATTTGAGTATACATCAGATGCTGTATATATAAAGAGAGCTATAGAAGTATTTAATGAAATAGGAAAAGATAAAACAGGAAGATATTTGAGAATTGCTCCAGAGCTTATAGCTGCTGTAAAAAGAAATGATTTTGATTTTTGTATGAGAATGGGAATTATACAAAAAGATGAACTTACATACACTTTAGTAGAAAACGCAAATGAATTTAATTTAAAAAGGATTCATGAGGATTATAATGATTTTAGAAGATGGGATAATAAAACTATTTTTGAAGCTATATATCCTGGATTAAATATACCATT
>CASFFJ010000137.1 GCA_949293915.1 uncultured Christensenella sp. | reverse complement strand
TTACTGTTTTCCTAAAGACACAAAACAGTTGAAGGCAAATTATAGTGGCATACCAAACAGTTTGATTGACTCAATTGTTGATAGCAATCAAATTAGAAAAGAGTTTATAGCAAGCACAATTTTAGATAAGACGATTTCAACCGATACAGTTGGTGTTTTTAGATTAATAATGAAGTCGGGTTCTGATAACTGCAGGTCAAGTGCAATTTTTGACATAATAAAAATTTTAGCAAAAGAAAGAAAAGTATTAATATACGAGCCAAGTATAAAAACTCCACCATTCGAAAATTGTGAAATTGAAACAGATTTAGAAAAATTTAAAATTCAAAGTGATATTATTCTTGCTAATCGTTGCGATGAAATTCTTGATGATGTAAAAGATAAAATTTATACAAGAGATATTTTTAAAAGGGATTAATATAATGGGAAAAAAATATTACAAAAATAAAAAAAGTAAAAAAATAAAGATTGAAGAAAATAAAGAAGAAAATTTAATTGAAATTGCATTGATAACAGATAATAATTATATTGTTCCAACAATTATTACAATCCAATCTATAAAAAATAACATAAATAATAGCAAAAAATATAATATATTTGTTCTTTGTGATAATGTTGATATAGAAAATAAAAATTTGATTTTGAGATTAGTTAATAGTAATTTAAAAATTAATATTGTAGATGTAGATAAAAAATTTTTTTCTGAATTTGAAAAAGACACTAAAGATATTTATATGGTGGCAAATACAAGTGCATTAATAAAATTTTTATTACCTAAGTTGTTTAATAAATTAAATAAAATTCTATACCTTGATGGAGATATAATTGTTAATTGTGATTTGTCAGAAATATATGATATTGATTTGAAAGATAATTTTGTTGCAGCCGTTAGAGATTTGCCACAAGTTTTACTAGAGCCTCAACTTATTGGAGCGGAAATATCAGGTGTTGATTATTTTAATTCTGGTGTAATGCTTCTAAATTTAAAAGAAATGAGAAAAGAAAACACTTATGCCGAACTTATAAGAGTAAAAAAAGAGTTAACAAATGATAATTTAATGGATCAAAATGTTTTTAATGTTGTTTTTAAAGGGAAAGTTCATCAATTAGATTTATCTTATAATGTTTGTTATTGTAATTATAAATCAACAAAAAGATTAGATTATACTAAATTAAAAAAATATTATAAAGAAGATTATTCAACTTTAGAAAAAATTGAAAAAAAAGCAAAAATTATTCATTATTCGTCTTTTTTTAAGCCTTGGGTTTATTATGATACTCCTTTGGCTGAAATTTGGACAAAAATGTATTACTTATCACCACTAAAAGAATATCCACTTAATAGAGTTTCGGTAGATGGTGAGACTAATAAATCATATAAGAAAACTCAAGAAAAATTAAGATTAAAAAATATTGAAGATGCTAATTTAACAAAAAAGATTATTCCAATTGTGCTTTGTCCAGACCATAACTATGCAAAATTTGCTTCAGTAACAATTCAATCAATAATAGAAAATATTAAATCTAAAAATTGTGAATATCGAATATATATTTTTCATGATGAAGAATTTTTCTTGAGAGATAAAATTTTACTAAAAAACATGTCAACAGAAAATGTTAAAGTCGAATGTTTAGATGTTCGAAATTTGATAAACAAAGAAGATTTATATTCAAGAGCACATTACTCAAAACAAATGTTTTATCGTTGGCTTATTCCTGAAGTTTTGCCACAATATACAAAAGTTATTTATATTGATTGTGATATGGTTTTAAATGAAGATATTAAAAAACTTTATGATATCACAATTGGCGAAGGAAATGTTATTGGGGCTGTAAAAAACAGAGTTCAAGATGAAAAAATGCAAAATTATTTGTCTTGTGTTGTTAAAATAGAACCAACCGAATATGTAAATTCAGGTGTTTTGGTTATATATACCCATAAATTTTTAAATGAAAATATAAAAGAAAAATGCATGGAAGTGTTAAAGACAAATGATGTGTTTTTGTGCCCTGACCAAGATGTTATTAATATTGTTTTAAAAGGAAAAATTAAATTTATTGATGAATCGTGGAATTTTCAGTGGGCAAATTTAAAATTTACTAATTATGACAAATATAATCATAAACACAATATAATTCACTACACAAGTGGTGTTAAACCTTGGAAAATGAATGGCGTTGGAGATTCTCTTGCAGAGTGTTTTTGGAAATATGCTAGAAAAACACCATTTTATGAAGAAATAATTTATTCCAGCATTAATTTTCAAATAAATAAATCAATTAATCAAAAAAGTATTAATCATAAAAAGAATAAACATAAATTTTTTCTAACAAGGTGGATAACTTGGCCATTTAGAACATTTAAAGCATATCAAAAAGATAAGCGAGAAAAAAATAAAGAATATGCAAAAGCCCAAAATAAAATTAGAGTAAAGTATGCAGTTAATAGGATTTTGCATAGGGTTGATATTGATAATAATCCTATTCCTAAAAAAAATAAAAATAAAAAGAGATAACTATGGAGAAAAAACATATTTCAATAATCGGTTCTTGTGTATCAAGAAATTTATTTAATACAACATTGTTAAAAAACGTTTTTGAAATAGACCAATATATTTGCCAAATATGTGAATTTGCATTATTTGATAGTGGGCTAAATATAAAAAAAGAGGATATTTATAAAGCAAATATTCCTGAATTTACATCAAGGTGTTTTAATTATGAATTAAATAAAACGGCAATAGATGAATTGAAACAAAAAAAGAGTGAATATATATTAATTGATTTACATAACATCTCATCTTCAATTTATGAAGCAAGTATAGACGATTTTAAAAACTCTGTTTACACTCAAAGTTCTGGTCATGATCTATTTAATTATTTACCTTATTTAAATAATGTTAATAATCTTAAAAGATTAAAATTAAAAGAAATAAAATTTGTTGAATTTGATAAAACAATTATTGAAAATGGATTGATAAGATTAAGTGAATTTTTAAAAGAAAACTATGAAGAAAGTAAAATTATAATTCATATACCAAAAAGGGTAAAACTTTATTCTGATATTAATGGAAATATTTTTTCATTTGATAAGGCTAACATAGAAAAGGACATAATTTATGATTCAATCGTTTTTAAGTATTCAAATTTTTTAATATCTTTATTACCAAATTGTAAGGTTTTTTATAATACAAATAACACTATTGCAAAACTTATAGAAAGTAATATTAATAATAATATAAATATACCTCAATCTGACCATTTTTCTGATTATGATAATTTTTGTGCTGCAAAAAACCTTATTAAATGTATTGGAATTAATTCATATTTAAATAATGATTCAATTATTGAACCGATAAATGTGGAATTAATAAATTTAAATAATAAATTTTTAAAAACATTAATGAGTCTTAATAAATATTCAGATTTAGTTGTAAATTTGAATTCATATTTTGATAAAATATCAAATTATAATGACTTTATTTTCATTTTTTCAGTTAAAGATGAAGCATCTCTATATATTAAATATTTTAGAAATAAAACTAATTTAGGAATATCTGCAAATATTAGATATAGACAGTCGTATATTGCAGTTGTGGATAAGTCAAGAAATTTTATTTATGAAGAAAACAGTAATAATAAATTAAGTTATAATTATATAGTAAAAGGTGAAACAAGAGAAGATAGTTCTTTTAATAATGCAAGCATACTTATAAAAAGTGCAGGATTTGATTGTGGAAACATTTCAGAAATAATTATTAATAATGGAGAAAATTTATCATTAAATAAGCGTGGGTTAAATATTGTTATTTTAAATGCTAAAACATTAGATATTATTGATAGAATAAATTGTGATACTCATAGCGATAGACAATTACTTATTGAATCGGATTACTTAAAAAACATAAAAATAAAAATATGATAATTTGTGTTATCATATTTTTATTTTTTAATAAATTTCAGCATCTAATGAAAATACTTGAATTAATCTTGTTATGTTGGTATGGTTTGCAATTAGTCCATTAGTTGTTAATGAATAAGTTAGTTGATTTGTTGAATTATTGTTTGAATATAGATGATAACTAATTTCAGTTGGAGTGAATTGAGATCCATTACTTAAAATTGCAATGGAATTTAAATTTAATTGTGAAATAGTTGGATTTGTACGCATAATCGTAGGCAAGGTTATAATAAATCTTGCGATTTGTTCATTAATATTATATCCTGGATAATTTCCTGCAAGACTGGCTGTTGATATCCAATAATACCTTTGACACATTGCGAGTTCTTCGGCATAAGGGCGTGGGGTGAAAATTGTTGGCGATGTGCCAACTTCTAATTTTAAACAGGTTAAAGTTGTGGTTGCTTCAGGTGAAAGTTTTATGCCAAAACCTAAAATGCTGTTTGGATAAACATTCATAACAAGTGAAACACCAGTTGAAATGGTTGCGGTTTTAAGAGTTGTTGCAGTGGTTGGTTCTGTGGTTGGAATGGTGGTTGTTAAAAAGTAAATTTCGCCATCAATTTTTGCAGAAAGAGTGAGTGATTGCCCTGCAAATGATGAATATGGTTCTTCTAATTTTTGAACAAAAGTTGTGCTTGCTGATGTGCTTGTGTTTGAAAGGGTAACACCGCTTGCGGTTTTTGTTACGGTTAAATTGTTTGAGCCGAGCCATCTGTCAACAGTGTATTCATTTTTTGTGCAGGTATAAGTTGAGCTTCCACGCTG
>CASFFJ010000136.1 GCA_949293915.1 uncultured Christensenella sp. | reverse complement strand
CCAAGAAGCCTTGTGTTTATAGCACTATATATTGTGTTTAATAGTAAAACTGCTATCGGCGCAATAATTATAGTTGAAATACTAGTTGATAGAAGCCCAGTATCTCTAAAATTCTTTTTGGCTTCATAACGAATAGTTGAATTTAGCGGGCCAAACGCTTCATTTTTATGTTTTTTCACTTTTGTTTTTTTATCAAACTCAAACTGCCTTGTTATAAGTTTTAAATAAAGCGGCCTTGAAGTAATTAAATTTAGCACCACGAGAATTGAAATTATTGCAATAACAATCAGTAGCACTATATATGAGTAATTTGTGAAAAGAACTGCTTGCATATTTTCGTAGGTTCCACATAAAAATACAGCAACATAATAGAAAGGAGAAAAAATTGTTGTAAACGCGTCTAAAAAATTTCTTAAGCCCCTTGCAACCACGCTCCAACTTCTAATAAGGTTTATATCTTCTGGTATTATCCCTATAACCCAAACAACACCAGCAACAAGCAGAGCAAGAAGAATAGCTAAAGCAATCACTCTTAAAATTGGATATTTTTTAAAAAACGCCATTATATAATTTGTTGGAATTGACAAAAGCCCACCTATTAAAACTGGAATAGCAGATAGCAAAACCAGCATTATAGGCGCCCATATGAAATAGACAAAGGAAAAGGAACTAATAATACCATACGCAATAAATATAGGTATGGCAAAAGTGAAACATTTTTTAATTTCACTTATAAAATAAACCAGCATTTTAGATAAAAATAATGCGTTTGGATTTACAGGCAGTGTAACAAGCATTTGATTATCTTTTGAATAATAAAGCGTTTTGCTTAAACCTATAGTACATGTTATAGTGTTTAAAACGAAGATGACAAAATAAACAAAAGCCATGAAAGATAGCGGAATATGATTTAGTGCTGAAAACAAATTTAAAAACCTACACAGCCATAAAACCAAATAGGAAATAGCCATTATTAGCGCAAAAATTAGCACAGAAAAAACAACCTTAAATAAAATCTGCTTCTTGCTTTTCAAGAAACCAAGGTCTAGTTTTTCTTTAAGTTGCATCAAAAGTAGTGATTTAAACCCGCTCATTTAATTTTCCTTATTTTTCGTTTTTTCACAATTTTCATATGTTTTGTTAGTTCTTTTGCATTTTTTGCTCTTCTTCTTTATTTTTAGATTTACTCTTATGCCATACTTTTTTAGGCTTCTTGTTTTTAACCTCTTTTTTCTGCATTTCTTCTATTTCTAACACATCTTCATTATTTTTATTTTCATCGTTTGCAATAGCGTTTTCAGTTTTTGAATTTATGATATTTAAATAAAACTCTTCTAGACTAATGTTTTGCTCTTTCAACTCTTCAAGAGTTACAGAGGTAACAATCTGTCCCTTTTTTATAATTATAATTCTATTACATAGTTTTTCAACAATATCTATAATGTGGCTTGAAAAGAACACTATGTTTCCACTTTCTGCATGCTTTTTCATGCATTCTTTTACCTCATATATAGAGTTTGGGTCTAGCCCTGTTAGGGGTTCATCGAGTATCCAAAGCTTAGGATTATGTATTAAAGCACTCATGATAGTGATTTTTTGTTTCATGCCATGAGAGTAGGTTCTAATTTGGCTATCAACATTTCCCTCCATGCTCAAATCTTTAAGCATTTTTTTAAGCCTTTCATCACGCTCTTCTTTTGTAACGCCATAAAGGTCGGCAATATAGTTTATATACTCCCTGCCTGTAAGTTTTTCATAAAGTGCATAGTGGTCGGGAACGAAACCAAACTGAGCTTTAGCAAGCGTTGGCTGTTTTTCAATATCATAACCATTTATTTCTATTGATCCGCTAGTTACAGGTTGAATACCAACAATACTTTTAATTATTGTGCTCTTCCCTGCTCCGTTAGGGCCCAAAAAGCCAAGAATCTCTCCAGCATCCACTTCAAAAGATATGTTCATTACTGAATAATTTTTATTGTTACCATAACGCTTAAAAACATTTTTAACAACAAGTTTGTTTACGCTTTCTTCGTTCATACATTCCTCCACTTCCTTTTTACCATATTTAACACACAGTGCAATTTCGTCTTGTTTAATTTTTCTTTTCTTCTCTGCAAGTGCAATATAAAAATCTTGCAACTGAAACAGCCATGCATACAAAAACCACACACAAAGCCCCAAACAAACATACACAACGAAAAACAAACTTTGATAAACGGGATAAAACACTAGTGTTTTTGACCCTATTGTTATATTTAAAGTATAGTTTCTTAAGTTTTCCGCCCAAACACCAAGTTTCTCCGCAATATAGTTTGAATT
>CASFFJ010000135.1 GCA_949293915.1 uncultured Christensenella sp. | reverse complement strand
TTTGCACCAAGCGGAAACCCTACAACAGTTACAAGAGCTAGGTTTGCCTTGAGTTTATTATCAATATAATCTCTAGCCTCTTTAACATTGCATGGATTAACACAAACGCCATAGTATTTATTTTTAACGGCAACATTGATAAGCGTGTGGATATCTTTAGTAACAGCCCTAGGGTCTAATAGTGTAAACTCTACCATTTCAGGTATAGTTAACATTTCTTCTTCAATTTGTTTTTTCCTTCTAAAAAACATTTTTTACCTCTTTTTGGCAATAATAACATAATTTTTCACATAAAATTTATTAAAATTGCGTTTTTTACACTATCACTTTATAAAACACTTTATGAATATTTGGTTTAGTTTTTGATAAAACAATCGACTCTTTAATTTTTGAAACGCTATTAAAAAAGTTCTTGTTATCAATGCTATAAAAAATTCTTGCTATTTTTTCGCCCTTGTCAACTTTCATACCCTCGCGAACAAGCAAAACAATTCCAGCATTTTTATAACTAGTGTTATTTGTTATGTTTGATAGCGTCAGATAGCCATCCATTAGTTTAGAAATAACAACATCCTCAACATATCCATCATCATTTGCAACAATATAAGAAATTGCCACTCCTTCAAGCAAACTATGTTCACCAGAATAAATATTGTCAAACCTTCCGCCATATGCATCAACAATTTCTTTAAATTTATCTAAAGCCCTTCCGCTAGTGATAGCTTCTTCAAACATTTTATTAGCTTCGCTTCTTCCCTCTGCCACTTTAGATAATATTAAAGCCATTATCACGAGTTCTCTTGAAACATCAAGGAGTTTTGAGTCAAACAAAGCTCGCTCTGATTTTAATATTGCTAAAGCCTCTTCAATTTCAACCTTTGCACCCAAACTAGACCCAAGCGGTTGATTTAAATTTGTTATAACGCATGCAACAAGAAAGCCTGCAAGTTTGCTTGAATTAACTAAATATTCGGCAAGCGTGTTTGCATAGCTAACAGATGGAACTATTGCCCCTTCTCCAGTTTTCACATCGTAAATCAAAGCAGTTGCACCCATAGCGATTTTTTTAGCAAGTATAGATGAAGCAACTAGCGGTATGCTTGTAATATTATATTTTTTCCTAAGCCTATAAAGGCGCTTATCGGCTGGTGCAATTTGACCAGTGTCCTCAATAACGCCCACTCCGTGCTTTTCTATTTTATTCTTGAGCTCTTTCTCTGATATTTTAGCATTGAAACCATTAAAAACCTTGAAGCGATCTAAGGTGTTTCTATAGTCGCCAAACTCGCTCGATAAAACTTTAACATTTTTAACACCAATACTCGCTAAAACCGACATAAACACTAGGGTTGCAGGGTCTGACATACTGCCAGCGCTATGCTTATCAACAGTGAAACCAACTTTAGAGGAAATGTTATACATAGTGCCAGTTCTTGCAAGGGCGTTTGCCAAATAATAAGTTTCTTCGTAAGAAAAATTGCTCTCATTAACTATACGCATAAAATCTATCATCTTCGAGTCGCTTATTTTACCACTATTATAACTAAAAATAAGAAAATCAATTTCTTCTTTAGATAGGCTTAATCCCTTCTTCTTTTCTTCAACAATTTCATTGATATTCAAATTTGTTTACCGCCTTACCCCTTAAGTATATCAATTTGGCTTTTTACTTGCAAGCAATTTTACTTTAAGTTTAATATTTAAGAACTTGGCAACTATTTATAATGTGGATAGAAGTAAATTTGGCAGATTTTTAGATAACATGGTTATAACAATTATAGCCTTTATTTTATTCTTTACGATATTTAAAACACTAATAAAGAACAACTATGTGTGTTTAGCACTTGCCACAATTTTATCTTTTGTGGCGTTGAAAATACTAATCTATTTTCAGAACAGAAAATACACAAAACTATCAATTAAAAAAGATGAAATTAAAAAAATTGACGAATGCAACTTTCAATTAAGGAAAATGAGCACTAGTAACCAGTTAAACTTTTTTAAACAACTTTTATCATCATTAAATATAACAGTTTCAAAAAACTTTCTTATTATAGACAA
>CASFFJ010000134.1 GCA_949293915.1 uncultured Christensenella sp. | reverse complement strand
TATGATAAAAAAGAAGAGTGTTGTGCTGAGCGATACTGAAGAGACAAACAGGAAAGCGGTGCTTTCACTTGAAGAAGATGATGCGGGTGTGAAGGGCACTTTGAGGCTTTACAACTTTTCAAGAGATTTGGGAGGAATTTCCTCTTTGGGCTTTTTGGTGGATCAAAAAGTGTACAAAGCGGGGTTGACATTCAAATCCCCTATGCTTTATGAGTTTTTCACGCCGTTTGACCAAATTCCGAAAAACTTTTCTTGTGCTGTGATAAATTTCCAAAATGCAGAAGCAAAGGCTGTGCTTTATGGGTCAAGCGATGGGAATGATGAGGTTTATGCAAGCATAATAAGCGAACTTGCGAAAGAAACTTCCGCCTCAAACACGCAGTCAGTGCTTGATAAATATGGCGTCGATTTTGAGGAAGAGGAAAAGAAAGAAATCGAGAAGGAAATCGACAAAGCAATATGCGAAGAGAACGGCAATTGTGCAAATTGCGTTTACAAAAAGCATTTTTATGAGCATAATTCTGCCCAAACTGCCACGACGGCAATGTCGAATGAAAAGATGGAAGAGAATTTGGAAAAAGAGCCAGAAAAAACCGAGAAAAATGAGGAAATCCCTTCTTTTATTGAGAAATTGCGACCGCAGATTGACAAATTGTTTGAAGACAACCCAATTGAAAACAACCTCCAAACCCTTATTCCAAACTCAAAGTGGATCAAGGTCGATTATGAGGACGACGGCGACTTTTATGTCTTTGGGCTTTTGTATGACGAGAAAGGCGAAGTGAAATATGTCTGTTATGGAGTGCCTGCGGTTTATGAAACTGAAGCTCCGAAGGAACTGTCAGGCTACCCTATTTGGATTCCTTTGGACAAAGAAAATGAACAAGGTTTTGGTTATTGGCTCACCTACCAAGATGCGACGACAGGAGAACCGATAAAAGCAATCATCGAATAAGGAGGAAGCATGAAAGTTTTCGCGTGGATTGTGCTTGCGGTTGTTGCGATGATTATATTGGCGTTGATTTTTTATTTGGTGGTTGGTGCGATTATATTCAAGTTTACATTTGCAAGAAAAAACAAAAATGGCAGAGCCAGCAAAAAAAATGTTGACAAGCAAATAAAAAAGTATGGGATTGACCTGTGTTGGTGGGATAAGGTCAAATTTGAGCAGGTAAAAATCCAAAATCGCGAAAAAATGACACTTTCTGGAAGGTTTTTTGAAAATAAATCTGGAAAAACAGTCATCTTGTCGCACGGCTATGGTGGGTCGTATTTTGAAATGCAACCATATTGCAAATTTTTTGTGGAGAAGAATTTCAACGTCTTGGTCGTCGACAATCGTGCACACGGAGAAAGTGAGGGTAGGTGTATTGGCTTCGGCTGGTATGACAGGCTTGATTTGTTAGATTGGATTGATTTTGTAAATCAGAAGTTGGAGAATCAAAAAATACTGCTTTTTGGGGTTTCTATGGGAGCAACTGCTGTTTGTTGTGCCTCTTCTGAAAACCTTCCGTCAAATGTCGAGGGGATAATTTCAGATTGTGCGTTTGCAAATGGCGAAAAACAAGTGAGAGCGGTCGTCAAGAAAAAGATTAAATGGGGGAACATTTTGGTCAGACTTTTCACAAGTTACCTCAAGAGGGTGTATTCGTTTGATATGGCAATGGTGGACGCGATTAAACAAGTGAAAAACACAAAAGTTCCTATTTTGTATATTCACGGAAGTGCAGATGATTTCGTTCCCGTTCAAAACCTTTACGACCTTTATGATGCAACGCCCGAGGGGTTTAGGGATAAGTATATTGTTGAAGATGCTGGACACGCTCTTTCCTACAAGAGTGCGGGCGTGATGTATGAGCATAAGATAAACACTTTTCTAAGCAGATTTACAAAGATTTGACTTTAGTACGCTCAAAAATTGAAAACTTGAAGAGTGGGGCACATATTTTATCAAAAACTCTTTAAAAAACGCTCGAGATAATAAAAATTTGCTTATTTTGAATGTTTTTAAGATAAAAACAATAAAAAAGGACACTATTTGTGTCCTTTATTTTGCCAAAATCTTTCTGTAACAAGAAGATGGAGTGCTGTCCTCTATGGATGGGACTTTGCCTGACGAATAGAAATAAATATAATTTATTCTTCCTATATCAAGTACAAATTTTCCATCATCATCATACAAAACTGTCATAT
>CASFFJ010000133.1 GCA_949293915.1 uncultured Christensenella sp. | reverse complement strand
TTTACGTGGAGAAAAATCTTCTATGATGATTCCTATATCTACATTGGTTGATCTTTATTTTAACGAGGTAGATTTTAAATTCCATAGTTACGACCAAATGAGACAAATAGAAAGATATCTTGGTACTTATATATCCGTTATGGAATCACATCAGGACAATCTATCACGAGAGCAAAAAGAGTATATCAATCGAGCAAAAAACTTCTTTAATTTCTTGAAGAAAAAAGTAGATGTATTAGATAAAGACGAATTAAAGAAAAATTTACATAATAATGATTTTTTCAATGCTGTATACGAATCTCAGAAAAAAGGATAGTATTTTTTATGGCTATAGTAGAATTTAATTCAGTATTAAAAAACACAGTTATTAATAAATTACAAAAAACACCATCTGGAGTATTTGGACTAGATATCAAACTTTACTCCTCAGAAAACAATGATAAAGACCATATAGTTACTCCTCTGTACATAGACAACTATATTATCATGCAAGATTTTACAAAAGTATATACCGATGTTGTTTATTTAACATTTAGAGTACAGTTAGATGATTTTCTTAAGATTTATGAAAACTATAAGAATCTATATTGTACTCTTCTTTCTTATCCAGTACCAGAATCAACAAGATATCCAAAACGAGATATGACTAAAGAAGAAGTAGATAACTCTATATTAGAAAACGACTTAAGTGACAATATCAATAATGAAGGCTGGGTTCATACATACAGAGCAGTTATACTAAATATAGAAGATATCCAAAAGCAGATCAATATAAATGAGATCAAACCAAATGAAGAAAAGACTAATGAGACCGATACCCTTCATGCAGTAACTTTAGATGTTAAATTACAATTAATGAAAGAAGATATATACCAAATTAGAACAGGATCATTTAACGCTCTTTTTAAAAACTGTACAGTCAAACAAGCTATCTATGCTGCTGCTAATATGTTAAATATATCTAATATTTCTTTAATAGAACCAGATAACCAAACTGTACAAAGACAAATCATATTTCCACCAATGCAAACTTTAGAATCTTTTATTCCCTTATTACAAAAAGATCCTGGTATTTATAAAGAAGGTTGCGAATATTATTTTACTAATGGTACTTTATATATTTATCCAGGGTATAAAGCAGATCCAGAAAGAGATGATCCAATAATCAATATTTATAAAATCCCAGATAACTATTTTGTTGGTTTATTCGGATATCACTC
Source organism: uncultured Christensenella sp. (assembly GCA_949293915.1). Taxonomy (GTDB): domain Bacteria; phylum Bacillota; class Clostridia; order Christensenellales; family UBA1242; genus Onthoplasma. The sequence continues at coordinate 848 of CASFFJ010000133.1, read as the reverse complement.
TCTAGATGAAGATAAAAACATACACATAGTCGTGGATAAAGTAGTTAAAGCTGAAGATAAAGCTAATGAATCACTAGAAAATACAGGAAATAGAGTTGTTACTTTAAATACAGACAAAACATTTGATTTGAATAGACAAGTATCTCCTAATAATTCAACTCATACTTCCAATAATCTTCTATCTGTATCTATGACTAACGTAGAAGGAAACACTACTAATAAATATAATACTAAATATGTAAAAGGTTCTGCTAATGCATACATCATGGCTTCGGATATGATAAAAGATAATAGAATTGATATACAAGTAGGATGGCATAATCCTATTCCTTATCTTGTATCACCAGGACAAAGATGTATATACCATTACGAGGATTCAGAGGGATACAAAACAAGATGTGGAATAGTAGAATCTGTTTTCTATAATTTTGTACCAGTATCTGTACAATCTGAGTATATTTACAAAGGAGAAGCAATATTATCGTTAAGATTAGCTTCAGATAGTGAAAATCTTATCTCTACTAACGATACTTCAAATAGTTCTTCTTCAGATAGTATATTTGATTATATTTCTAGTAATTTAGGAATAGATAAAATTAGTTCTTGGTTTTAGGATTAATATTTTTTATATTCTTATTGGTACCTTTGAATGGGTACCAATAAGAACAATATTTTAATTTATTTGAAATTACATTACATCTACTATCACTTATTACAAAATATATCAATATATTTTAAAAAATAAATATATCAATTTTAATATAAAAGTATATGTTTTTACATATACTTTTTAAAATACCCTTATTTTACATACATCTAATCTGAGTATTAACCATATTATATATTAT
>CASFFJ010000132.1 GCA_949293915.1 uncultured Christensenella sp. | reverse complement strand
TCAATGGATTTAATATCTTTATGGACAGATTATGATATTTATGATTATGACTCTAATTATGTAGATTTACAATATACTTTAAGAGGAATTGAACTAACAATTTCATCAAGATCATTAAAAAATGGAATTTATATTTATCAAAATTATAGAGGAGATATAAATAGTATTTCTAGTATAGATAATGTATATATTCAAGATACAGATTTAGTTTTTGAAGAAGAAAAAGAAAGATCTTTATATGCAACAGTTTGTAGAACTGAACAAGGAGAAGATATAGAAGCATTATATGAAATGTATGGACAAATATTTGCTGTTAGATTTGTAGGAGAACTTATTTCAAATGAGGAAGGATATAAAGGACCAGTATTTTATTCAAGAAACGAAGAATATCCTGATACAGAACTTGAAAGAACATTAGTTATTTCAAGCTGGGCATGGTATGATGATTATAATTTTATTTATTCAGTTGATAATGATGGTATATATTTGTTTAATCCTGTAAGTAATTTTAATACAAAGATAACAGATATTTCTGGTGAAATACAGATTAATTCAGCAGGAGATGGAAAAATAGTTTATAATGATACTGAACAGATAAATATTAGTATAGAGGAATAGTTTATGAAAAAAATAAAAAATTTATTAGTAAAATCTTTAATAGTATATGTTATTTTTTATCTGATTTTAGGATCTATGACATCATGCTTTGCAAGAGCATATGACGCAGCATGTCGGAGAGTATTTAGTTCAATATACTAAAGAGTTCATATCTATGTATCAAGAAGGATCAACATATGGCGGAAGAACAGGAAGAGATACTGGTTCTTTAACCACTAGTGCAACTGCTTATCCGGGTTGGACAGATGGAACTTTAGATAATCCAGGTGGAACATTATATTCTTGTTGTACAAGTGGAGTATGGTATATGTATTTAATGGCACTAGGTATAGATCTTTATGAATATGGATATAGCGCATCTTCAGATGCTGATGTTAGTTTAGCTACGAACTATAGTCAATATTGGGAAGAAGTTTCATTTGAAGAATCATTACCAGGTGATATAGTAGCTAGATATGGGCATGTTGAAATGATAACTGCTGCCGGTAATGCAGAACATGCAAATTTTGGAGGTAGTAATCCGACAATTAAAATACATACATGGAGCCTTGATAATTATGTAGTAGTACTTAGATTAAAAAGCACTGTAGAAGTTACACCTTCTGGAAATCTTCCAAGTTCAAGCGGATCATCAACAGCAAGTGTAAATTTATCAGATTTTTATTTTAATGGTATACCAGATGGAAAATATTCAGTAGCACATACAAGTATATGGACATTAATTATAGAGACTTTAGCACAAATAGCAGATTATTTAATAGGAATTTTAACTTATATTGTAAGAATGCCATTTATTGGTTGGACAGCTATAATGGATAATTTACTTAATTGGACAGTAAATACAGTTACTGATACTGGAGTTACTGAAGAAGATATGGGAATCAATAGTGCTGAAGTTGAAGGAGCTGATGATGATACTAGACTTACAATTGATGCATTACTATATAATGATTATCCATTAACTGATATAAATATATTTGATTAAATAGAAAGGAGATAACTGATTTGGAAAATAAATTAGTTTTAAAAATTGCAATAATTATAATAGCATTTTTATTAGTTTTTGCAATATTTTTAGTGGTTATTGTAAAAGATTTAAGTTCAAATCAGTTATCTTATGAAAGAGCAAATATGGTTGCGACTCAACCAGAGACAAATACTAAAAATGAAACTATAATAAATGAAACTGAAGAAATTGTAGAAGAAGATGTCTATACAGATTCAATTGTTATTCGTAATTTAATAAATAACAATTGGAGCAGATTAAACACAAATTTTTCAAATGGATATGAAAAAGATGAAGATGGAAATTATGTTTATGAAGGATATACTTTGTGCACAGAAGATGGTGTAAATGTTAGATACATAATTTTTAATCAAGATTATACAGATGAAGTTATATCAGATTTAAGAGTAGGAGCTGGATATGATGAAATTGTGGAAGCTTTCGGTGTAGCTCCAACATTTGAAAATGAACAATTGAATCTGTATGGATATAAGACAAAAACAGTTTATGCATTTTTTTCTGATAATGAAATTTGTATTTATCCTAATACTAGATTTGATAATAACGATTTTGAAGAAATTTTATTTGAATATTTAAGTGGAAGTTTTGATGGTGATCAAACAAATTTTGTTGTATATATAAGAAATAATTATAGTGACTTTACTGCAGAACTACAAGGTGAAGATGTTGTTTTATCATCAGAAAATAGACAAATTCAAATTAGATTAAATGGAAATTATGAAGAAACAGAAGTAATAATTTATAATGGATATACAGAAGAAAGTTTAATGGAAGAAAATAAAGAAAATTATAATATAGTAGAAGAAAAAACAGTAGATTTAGTTGAATTAATAGAAACAGAAAGGATAATATCAAAATAGAATGTTAAAAAAATTATTAAATAAAAATAATTTAATAATTATGATAATTGTATTATATTTAGGTATACTGGCAATTCCAAATATAGTTTATGCAACAACTTATCCATTAAGTGATTATCTAAAAGAAACAATAGCCGCATGGTATGTTTTTATAAAGTATTTTTGCTTAGCTGTAATGTTTATTGTGTTTATTTCACTTGGAATAAAAGCTGCAGTTTCTAGTGTTGCTGAGGAAAAATCAAAATTCAAAGAAATGATTATTTATTGGATAATAGGTTTAATTCTTTTATTTATGCTAGAAGATATAATTTATGCAATTATACATGTAGAACAGCTTATTGTAGATAAATTAGGAGAAATAGGAAGAGAAATAGTTGGTGGATCAACATCAGATCAACAAGTTTCTTTGTATGAATCAGCAAGAACAAAAGCATATGAAATTAAGTTTTCATCAGGTATGCTTGGACTTTTCATGTATATCATATTAGTTTATTATACATTTAAATTTTTTGTAGTGTATGTAAAAAGATATTTAAATGTTATGATATTAATTTTGGTTTCACCAATAGTAATGGTAATGTATACATTTAGAAAGGTATTTCAAGGAAAAGGCGGTATAATTGGAAGGTGGTTCAAAGAATTACTTTATAATGTATTTATACAAGTGGTTCATGCTGCTACATATTCAATATTAGTAGGATTTTCATTAAGTTTATCAGATAATGTATTAAGCTTTATTGGAGCAATACTTACATTTCTTGCATTCTTCTTTATGTTTAAATTGGATGGAATTATTAGAAAAATATTCAATTTTGTTGGAGGAAAAAGTACAATTGAAGTTAGGGATTATGCAAGTGTTATTAAACACCCTGTTGAATCATTTGAAGAATCTAAAGGATACTTTAAAGAAACTTTACCACAGGAAATACAATCTAAAGCAGACGGTTTAGTAGAAAAATTAACACCAGAAAATATTTCTGCTGTTAGTGTAAAATTTGCACATAATTTTGCTAATGAAGCAAAAGAAACAATGGCTGCATTGGATGGTAAAAGAATAAAAGTTAGTCAAGAAGCTATCCAAAAAGAACAAGAGAAAATTAATCATCCAAAATTACCTCAGAAAGTATTAAATACAATTCAGGGAGTAGCTCTTGGTGCCACTCAATTAGCTATTACTGGAGTAGAAACTATTGCCAAGAAGACTAAAGAAAAAATAAAAAAATTAAAAGAAGCAACAAAGGGAGCAAGAGAAGAATTAAATCAGGATTTTGAAGTGGTAAAAAGATTTACTAAAATTTTAAAATATCATGTTGTTAGAAAAAAAATAGAAGAAAAAGCTGAAAATGAAGAAGAACAACCAGCTGAAATAAAATTAGAAGCTACAGTTATTAATTTATTAGAAACAGAATTTGAAGAAGCTTCAGAACTTAAATTGGAAATAACAAAAAATGATGCAACTGATATGGTTGCTGCTGCTTATAGAATATATGGACCAGCTGTATTTATATATCAAAATATAAGCTCATGTTATATGGGAATGTCTGTTTTGGCTTCAGCAAAATACGAACAAAAAGCAATTAGTCAAAAACAAATTCAAGATAATACTGATAAAAAAATAATAAGATTTCCTTTTGGTCAATTAAAAAGAAATAAATTAAATCAAAAACTAAAAAAAGGTCAAAGAACTTTTTTAAAGAAAAAATACAAATTCAAAAGATTTAATCATGCAAGTATAATAACAATAACACGTAACTTGAATAGAAGATTTGTAATAAGTAATGAATATTTATCTAATATTTATCAAGTCGGTCAAATGGTTGTAAATGGAGATGCTCAAGTAAGTGGAAGTTATATTCCAAAAGGAAAAACTAAAATAAAAAGAACATCTATAAAATATACAGCTAAAATGAAATCAGATGAAATGCATCAAACTACTGCTAATATAGAGTTTGCAAGATATGCTCCTTCTCAAGTTAAAGAAGAAAAACCAGGAGAACAAAAAGGAAAGATAATTTATTTTAAGCCTATTCAAGAAAGGAAACAACAAGCTCAGGCTATAGTACAAACTTATCATGATAGAGTTCAAGATTCAATTTGGGCTGTTTTAGAAGGAACAGCAACAGATGCAAGAGAAATGCATACTCAGAGAATAACTACAAGTGTTCAAACTGTTAGACAAAGAACAAGTGCTGCTGTTGTATTACAACAAATGACAGATATGGGAATAGCTTCAAAAATTAATGAAGATCTTTATGTAGTATTTTCAGATCAATCAATTACTGACTCTGGAGAAATATTGCAATTAGACGCTCAAGATGAAGAATATGTTACTCAAGGAATTATAGATTCATCAATTACTGATTTAGCAATAAAATATGATATTCCATTGGAAAAAATTGATTTGATTCGTAATAAGGGAATGCAAGAAGAAATTTTACAAGTTTTAACTGAAAAGGGTGTGGTTGAATATAGTGAAGCAACAAGTGAAGATGGAAAACAAAATATTATTAAATCATTAGAAAAAAGAAAAAGAAAAATTGTAAGAGAAGAGAAGAAAGAATATGTCAAAAATGTTATGCAAAAAACAGCAGCTAAATTATTTGTTCAAGCTGTTGATACTGGGGATGCAGTTGCAGATAAAGTAAGCGATGTTGGAACTCAAGTTAAAGATGTAGTTAAAAATAGCAAATTGGTTGATAATAAATTTGTTAAAGCAATCGCTAATAGTGGATATCCAGAGCTTTTAAATCAAATAGCGCAAAATGCTGTTCAGGTTGAAGCAGATAGAGTAAAACAAGAGCTTATAGATCAAGTCCAAGCAGCTGTTGATGCTACAAAAGAATATGTTAAAACAGGAAAAGAAGTTTATGGAGTATCTAAAGAAGATTTTAAAAGAAAAGGTGAACAGATAAAAAAAGATATACAAGAAGGTGCAAAAGAATTTGCAGAAGGTGTTGCTGATACAGCAGAAAATATGGCGAAAGCAGCCTTAGATGCCGCAATTGACCCTTTTAGAATTGCTCCAAGAAAAGGAAAGAGAAAGGGTGAAGAATATGATAGTGATGAAACTTTTATATTCTATATAATGGGAGCGGTTGTAAGTGAAGGTAGATATGAACTTCCAATAGGAAGTAGAATATATGATGCTATTAAAGCTGCTGGAGGTCCAACAGATGAAGCAGACTTATCTGCAATTCCATATTATGATCCAATTAAAAATGGAGAAACAATTTATATTCCAAAAAGATCCAATGATGATATGGAAAAAATTCTTGAAAAATGTAAACCTGTTGTTGAAAAAGTAATAAAGGATTATATAGTAGAAAATAATATTTCAAATATTGATTCCTTGAAAAAATTAGTACATAAAAAAACAATTTTATCTAAACTTCAAAGAGCTTTAGCAGAAGAAAATATTACTTCTAATCAAATAGAAGAATTATTTGAAAAGAGAATAAAAGAATTAAAGTATATAAGAGAAAGTTTAAAGAATGCGACAAAAGATATGAGAGTTGTTGATAAAGCTAAAATTGTGGCTCAAGAATCAGAAAATGTTGAACAAGATAGAAAAAGACAAGAAACTGGAGCTAAAAATAGTGAGGAAATATCTCTTGATAATGCACTAAAAAAATTGCATGAACTTTCAGATTCTGAAAGAAGCGAATCAGATTCTGATTCAGAAGATGAGCCAATGGAAGAACAAAATCAAGATATATTAATGAATCAACTATTAATGCAACTAGAAACACAAAAAGAAAAAGTTTTAGTACCAGCTAGAAATGAAGAAGGACAACAAGATGGTAATTCTGGAAAATATGCTGCTAGAAGATATTTGACTATGAATCCAGATGATATGATGAATAAAATGTTAGGAAGAATATAAAATGAGGAGAGACAGAATATGAAATTGAAAAGTATATCAAAAAAATTAATAATTTGTCTTTGTGTATTTTTACTGTTATTCAATTTTTTAATTGCATCAGTAAATACTGTTAGTTTAGCTGCTACAACCGAAGACCCCACAAACACTGCAGATATGGCAGCCGATGCAGAAGAAGAGGCAGATAGCTTAATGGGAGGATTTTTAAATGGATTAGCAGGAATTCTAACATGGATACCTAGAGCCTTAATGAATATTTGCTCTATGTTATGTCAAACTCTTGCATATTTTGTTATTGATACTGCAGGGCATGGAGAAAATCAAGTATCAACATTTTTAACTCCTTTTGATATATTTTTTAATAAGTTTACTTTAACAAATATAAATATTTTCCAAACAGAGGATATAGAAAATTCAAGCGGAGGAGATTTAGTTTATAATATTAGAGAAACTGCAGCAATGCTTTATTATATAGTAAGAGCTATTGCGATAGGAATACTTTTAATTATGTTATTAATGATAGGAATTAAAATGGCAATTGCTTCTCTTGCTGAAGAAAAAGCTAAATTAAAAAATATGTTTTTTGATTGGTTGGTTAGTGTTTGTTTAGTTATACTTATGCATATGATTATTTTAGCAGTAATTTCAGTAAATGAGTTCTTAGTAAATCTTATAGCAGGTGTAGCAGGAGCTAATAATGGAGTAAATGTATCAAGTATGGTTGATTCTTTAAGATCAGCAGCATTTTCAGGTAACTTTTTACTTGGGTGGGGATCAACAATTGCATATGGAATTTTAACAGTACAAACAATGGCTTTTGTGGCTGTATATATAGTAAGACTTTTCAAAGTTATATTTTTAATAGTACTTTCACCTATTATGCCTTTAACATATGCATTAGATAGAGCAAAAGGTGGACAAGCAGTTTCTTTAAATGGTTGGCTAAGAGAATTTATTTATAATGTATTTATACAAGTTATACATTGTATAATATATGTTGTTATAATAGCAGTTCCAATGTCTGCAATTAATACAGCTTCAATTGGAAGTATTAGTAGTTTGACACAACCATTAATATTAGTTATAGCTTTAATGTTTGTTAAAAAAGCAGAAGAATTATTAAAATCATTATTTGGATTTGATAAATCAACAACACTTACATCTTTCAGTTCAGTTGTTAATAATAGTCAAAGAGCAATATTAACAGGAGTAAGTATTGCAAATGGTACATATACAGTAAATAATAATGTTGCTAATAATATTACAACATTTGGAAGTAATATTCAAACTTTAGGTGAAAGAGCTTCAAATAAAGTTCATGAGTATAGAGATAGAGCGGTTGGTTGGCTAGAGGGACAAGAAAGAGCTATAGCAGATGATACGTCAAATCCTTCAAGTTCATCATCTTCAGGAGGATATCAGGATGAAGAAGATGATGATAACATTATAGATGCTGAGTATAAAGAATTAGATGAAGAAGGAAATCCTATTGAAGATAATGATGAACCAATAATTGCTTTATTACCAGATAATTCAAATGAGATTACTGATGAGGATGCTGATAAGGTTGCTGCAGCTGTCGCATCAACTAAACATGATCATGATAAAGATAATGAAGATGATGATTCAGAAGAAACAGAGGAAAGTGAAGTTGATGAGACAGAAATTCATCATGTAGGACCTCCAGCTGGTTTACCACCTAGAGATAATGAGCAATTAAATGAACTTAAAAAACAATATGAAGAAATAATGGATGGCATAAGGACAGCTAATGATTTACAAAAAGAGCTTGAAGAGAAATTAGATGATTTAGAAACAGAATTAGATGATGAAAGTGCAGATATATTAAGAAAACAGATAGAAGAACTTATGCAAACTGAAGGAGAAAAAAGCGCAAAATCATATGCAGATTCTTTTGGAGATTCTCCAGAAGGTAAATATGCTCAAGAATATTTTAATTATTTAAGTAATCAAAAAGCATTAAATGATATGACTTATGGAGATGAAAGTAAATTAGTTGAATTAGTAAATAATGCAGTAAATGCAGGTCTTATAACAGATGCTATGGGAAATCAACTTTTTGATAATGCAATAAATGTAGCAAATGGTGAAGATGATAAGACAAATGATATTATAAAAACTCAAGAGGTTAGTGATGAAGCTGATAAGGATGATAGAGACAGTGTAGAAGTTGATGTACAAGAGCCAAAATCAGAAGATGATGTACCTAAGGCAGATATTATTGATATTACAAGAGATATAAGGCTTTCAAAAGCAGCATTTAATTCTGTAATGAGAAGTACACGTAGTGCAACAATAAATAATGCTAAATTATTAGAAGCTATTGATGGTGAAATAAATGTTGAAGGTGATTTTAGTAAAGCAAGTTTACTAAGTTTTAACACTAAAGTTTTAGAAAAAGCAAGAGCTGGAGCTTATAGCCAAAGTAATTTTAAAAGGGCTGAAGAAGCTGTAAAAAGAGAAGGAGATATAGCTGTAAGAAGATTAGAAAAATTTAAAGCAGAACAAACAGAAGCAAATGCAAGAATGTTAACACCTGCAGGAAGACAATATGCAGAACTTATGATTGAAGCACAACAAGCAGGAATGTTTATTACATCAGCAAGTATTTCTGAAAGAGGAACTTCTACAAGTTATAGTAATCAAAGTATGTCAGTAAGTAGACAGACAATGAATATACAAGGAAATTCAACAGGTCCTATTACTACCCCATCAGATCAAAGCAATTTAGTTATAAATGATTTAAGTAGGAGAAAACGTGCATAATTAAGGAGGAAAAATTATGGCAGAAGATAATATAAAAAAACAAAAAAGAGCTATAATTATAATAATTGGAATACTTATAGTAGTAATTTTAATTGTTGCATTTATTATACTTTTGTTTAAGCAAAATAATACAATATCTTCTAATAATGGTGAGGCTACAATTGTTACAAATGATATAGAAGAATCAAACAATCAAGAGGATTTAGAAGATTTATATAATATGTCAGAACAAGAAAGAATTACTTATTATTGTGCAGAGTTTTTTAAGTTAGTTGATAGAAAGAACTATGATAAAGCATATGAAATATTATATTCTGAATATAAAGAAAATTATTTCCCAACACAGACAAGTTTTTCAGAATATATAGAAGAATATTTTCCAGATGATTTTTCCTTAAATTATACTAATTTTGAAAGATTAGGAGATATATATGTTCTTTGGGTAGATGTAAAAGATACTTTGAATGGTTCTAGTGGACATAATTTTAGTATGAATGTTGTAATTCAAGAAAATGATTTTAATGATTATGTATTATCATTTAGTAGAAATAGTGCAGTGGATTCAGAGGAGGAATAATTATGACAATTAATCCAGATGTAAGATTAAAAATTAGAAAATTCTTTAAAAAATATGGTAAATTAATAATTATAATTATATTTGCACTTATATTAGTCATAATTATTAATAGATTATTAATTTCAAATAATGCTCCAGATGCTCCAACAACTACATATACACCTCATACAACAGTATTAGATAGCTCTGAAGATGTTCCAGAAGAAGTTGCTGATAGTTTTGAAGTTTTTATAGAAAATTATGTTAAGTATTGCAATAATAGAGATTATGTCAGTGCATATAATTTGATTTCTGAAGATTGCAAAGAAAACTTTTTTGGAAATAGTTATAATAATTTTGTTAATTATGTTTCAGAAAAATTTGATGGTACTAAAAGTTATGCTATACAGAGTTATTCAACAGCTAATGATAAATACATATATAGTGTAAAATTATATGATAATTTTTTAGCAACAGGTCTTACAAATCAAAGTTATAGATATGTTGAAGAAAAAATGGCTATAAGTTACGATGAAGATGGAAATATAGTATTTTCAGTTGGAAACTATATGGAATCTCAAGAACTTCAATATCAAGCCTCAAATGATTATTTAGTAGCTAGAGTAACAAAATCTGTAGAAAAATATAGTTTTATAGTTTATAATTTAGAATTAACAAATAGAAGTAATTATACTGTAGTAGTTCAAGATGGAAATACTGATGATACAGAAATTTATATTAATATAGGAGATGAAACAAGGGGATGTGTTGAAGAAGAAACAGATATTGTTTTAGATCCTGGAGAAACCAAAAATGTAGCTATATCTTTTTCAAAATTTTATGATTCTGACTCAGATGTGGATGGATTAGTACTAAATGCAGTAAGAGTTATGGAAAATTATACAGGAGATGAAGAAACAGCACAGCAAGAAATAGATAATGCAATATATAAAGCAAGTATGACAATTTCAATGCAATAGATATTAGTAAATGAGTATATAATATTTAGCTTTTTTTAAAAGTAGAGAGGAGAAATCATATGGCGGATTCTAACAACACACCAGGACTACCTGGCGGAAGTAATTTTCCAAAGTTGCCTGGTGGTAGTGGGGGCGGAGGAAAAAATCCACTAGAGAAAAAAGAATTAGACATATTAGATCCTGAAGCTACCCCTCAAGAAAAGGGTAAAAAAGGATTAGGTGATATTGCTAAAGGTGTAAAAAAGTCTGTAGATAAAGTAAAAAAATTAATAAATTTTTTAAAAAGTATACCTCCACAAGTTTTATTAGTAATTGCAATAGTAGTATTAATAATTTTTGTAGTAGTTGGAGTAATTGGCTTTATTCTATTCATACCAGGATTAGCAATAAATGCATTGAAACAATTTGCACAAGGAGCAATAGATACAGTTCAAAGTTGGTTTACTACAGATGCAGATGCATATATTAATGAAGAAGATATTATAGATTTAGCAAATTACCTTGAAGAATTAGAATATGATTTGATTGGATATGGATTTATAATTCCTAACCCTGGTTTTTCAAATGATCTCGGAATATTAACACATGGAGAATTAGTAGAACAAGGTTATATTTATTTTGAAAAAAGAGGAGATGATGAAAACGCAAGGTATTATAGTCAATCATCAGAAGAAGATCCAGAAGGAACTTTGTCGGCATATGTGGGATATTATTATAATTCATTAGGAATAATGATTGATAATAGTACAGGAGCAATGGTTGATACAGACAGTTATACAGATCAATATGGAATAGAAAGATCAACAGAAGAAGCTTCTAGTAATGGTGCAGGAAAAATAGTTGGTTTTGGAAATGATTTTTTATCAGGTGTAGCAGGATGGACTGTAGATACGAATTTGCTTAGAACATATTTACTATCAGATTATAGAATATATGCAATAAGGAACAACGATCAAGGTCTATTAGCAAACATATTTAAAGCTATTAAGCAAACATTTGGAGGATATGATAGTGCGTGGTCAAAAGGATTGATAAAATTTTATTATTCTGAAAATGGACTTGCAACGCAAGAATGGTCAAGTAGTTTAGGACATTGGATTGTATATGGAGATGATATAAAAATAAGTAGAACTAGTACAGGGGCAAAAATGAGTGTAAAAAATGGCCATTTTAATAATCCAACAATTTTTACAATTGATGGTTGGTCAGATAGATATGGAATGAGCTTAGAGTTTTTATTATCACTTCATATTGCAACAATGCAACCAGATCTAGTTTATGCGATGTTACAAAGTTTTGATACAGAGGTGCAAGTATACTTAGATGATTCTGGTGAAGCAACAGTTGATGCAGCATATGTTGATATGATGGATGAAACAAAATCTGTTTCAAATGAAGAAGATAGAATTATGATTGATGATGTTGAGCAAACATTATCTCAAGGTGGATTTGAGGTAGCTGCATGGGCAGTAAATGATATGGCTGCTACAGAATGGGTAAATGGATTAGCTATTACCAAAAAAAATGCTCAATATTTATTAAGATATTTACCATTAGAAAGCCCTCCAAATTGTACTGGTGAAGCTCAGGGACAAATAATAGAATTAGCAACAGATGATACTGTTTTTGGTTGGAGATGGGCAAGTACAAACTCATTAAATTCATATAATCTAACTGAAGATATAGAAGAAAATAGACCACAAGTTTATGATATATTTGATGATTATGAAGAGTATTACTATTATGATTCAGATGGAAATCATTATATTATGAGTGTTGATAATTGTGATGCATCTTTAGGAAATGATGATGAGGCATATTTAGATGATGATTATAGTTATTTTGAAGATAGTGGAAATGTTGATTTATCAGATTATGGATATGTGGAAGATGAAGCGTTGATAAGTGAACCGCAAACAAAAGAAATAGAGACATCAAAAACAATTAGTTCATATGGTGGCGGTGGTATGACAACAACAACTACTACTTATTACAAAACAAAAGAAGTGGTAATAAATAGAACATATACATCTGAAGTTGATGGAGAAGAAGTTGAATATGAATGGATTACAATAAAATATTTGATTTATTGTACAGGTACTAATATAAATGGTTATGAATCAGAATATGATGAGCCTTCATGGGTAGATACAATTATTTTTGAATTTATAATAAGAGATAAAACAAATGAAGAATTGGTAGATGCAGGATTATTGACATATGATGAAGAAAGTGGAGAATATATTCCGGTGGATCCAAATACAACAAGATGTAGTGATGAAGAAGAAAAAGAAAAATGTTGTACAAACTGCAAAAAATATGTAAGAGATGTTGTTCAAGCTTTGGGTGTGGTATCAGATCAAGATTATAGATCATATACACCATATATAGCAAGAGTATTAGGAAGTTGGTTTAGAGATACATATTTTATAATTCCAGAAAATGCAGATACTGCAATTCAGGATTATACAAATGAAGCAGATAGATCTTCAGCAGAGTTAGAAATAATTAATAATTCATATGGAGAGAATGCAACATTTGTTGAAGTAGATGAAGAATATTTAGCAGATACAGAAGAATATTGGACAGCATATGTAATGAAAGAAGATGAATCAGGAAATCCTACAGAAGAATATCAATTATTTTATTTATACCCAAATGGAATAACATCAGATTATAAAATGGAAGACTTTTTAGCAGATCCATATACAGCTTTGGAGGATTATCAAACAGGATATGCTTCAAGATATGGAATTACATCAGGAATGACATATAGTTCGAAAGAAGAAGCAGAAGAAGCAGGACATGCATTTGTAAAAAAAGCTCAAACAGCTACATTGGAAGATTTATCAAATGCATCATTAGAAAATGTTTTATGGTCAGCATATGAATTTAATTCAGATGGAGCAGGAACAGGATGGATAAGGATAGAATATGAAGATGATAATGATCAAGTTAATGATGTATATGATACAGTGGGAGAAGAATATACCAATGAAGAAGGAGGATTTTATTATAATATAACTTCAACAAATGAAGTGACACAAGTAGAAGATGCACAGAGATCACAAACAAATCCAACAGTAAAATGGTTATTTAAATATAGACAATATTATACATATGATGGATCAGAAGAAACAGCAATGAGAATAGCAAAAGATAAAGAAG
>CASFFJ010000131.1 GCA_949293915.1 uncultured Christensenella sp. | reverse complement strand
GCTTGTGCCAGCAAAACTTTCACTTTAACTTTTGCGTCAAGTTCACTCATAAGTTTGTAATAATCTTCTTCGCCGATACCAAGGTTTTGAAGAAGTGTTTTAGCATTCCCGTCGGCTTCCCATCCGCCTAGTTCTGCAAATTCTGTCTCTAATTCGCCTGCCTTTATACCATCCTCATCAGAAAAATTCTCTTTAGAATAAAGGGCGTCTTTTTCTTTTTGAATTTCCATCAATCTTTTGTGTCCTAAAAGAACTGTGTCTAAAACTGTTTCGTTGTCATATTTATTTTGATTTTGTTCTAAAACGGACATTCTTTCGCCAGGAGTGATAATAACTTCACCTGTGTTAGGTTCAATTTCTCCTGTCAAAATTTTAAGAAAAGTTGATTTTCCAGCACCATTGGCACCAATAATGCCATAGCAATTTCCTTTTGTAAATTTTAAATTCACTTCTTTATAAAGCACTCTTCCACCGAATGCAAGTGACACATTTGAGGTTTGAATCATAATTAACTCCTTAAAAATTTTAAATTTAAAATTTATAAAAATGCAAAAATTTATTAAAAAATTTATATTTTTTGTTAATTTTTTTAATTTTTTTAACATTTTTTTAATTTTTACAAATTTTTTATTATTTTTACTTTGTTTATTATACCTATAAACCACATATTTTGTCAAGAGAAGATAGCAAAATAAAGATAAAAATTGCTTTATAAGTTTTAAAAATATCTAAAACAAAATTTAGAAAAATCAAGATTAAAATTTGAAAATAAAAAATAAACATTTATGAATTAAAATATTTTTTATTTATTTTTATAATATTATTTATTTTGTTTGCGAAAACTACAAAAAAATTGTATAATTATTTTGTTTAATATAACAAATAATTATAAGGGGTAAGTATGAAGAAAAAAAGAAAAGTCTTAGCGACTTGGAAAGTTGTTCTTATCACAATCGCGGCTATAATTGGGCTTTTAGGTGTTTCTACTTTTGTCATGTATCTTTTAGGATATTTTGAAAATCCTCCTGTTAATCCAGAAGATATGAGTTTTGCTCAAACAGAAGAGTATAATGCGACAACCGGAATGTATGAGGTTTCGGAAGATTTTTATATGACTATCAACACGACAACAGAAAATGTTAATGTTACAAACGTGACATTGTCACTTGGAACAACTGAGGCTCAAAATGGTTATATTGACAATGGCATTATTAGAGTGCCTCAAACTGTAAGACTTAACACCCCTTTCTTAGTTACCCTTTCAACTGATTATAATGCAGTGACAAATTCTGAATACATAAATGGAGGTATTACGACTCTTCGTGCAACCTCCGACAACCGTTTGATTTCTCCTATCACAACAACAATCGCAGTAGACGTACCTGTTTATGAGATTTCTGCTTTTGTTTATGATACCGGCGATGAAACAATGACGCCAATTATTGATAATGAAGTTATCAACGGCTCAGAGTTTAAGATTGGTTTGAATTTTTCTCCTAATTCTACTGAAACGGGAAACAGTAGTGAGTTTATGTATGGTGGAACAGAAAAGAAAATGGTTTTCTTCTCTCCAACAAACAGGAATATTGAATTCAATTACGAAACTCAAACCTTCACAGCAAATGGTGTAAGTGCGGAAGGTTATCCAGACAGTGTAACGCTTTACACATTTACCTCTGCAAGTTACCAAAAAGCTTTTTTAAGTGAGAATCAAAACATATTAAATAATTTTGCAGAATTAAACCAAGCGGCTTTACATTATTTTGGAAGCAATCCTAGTACATATCGTAGTTGTAATATTGAAATTACTGTTAAAGACGTTGGGGTTGAAAGTTTCTCAATAGGGAACACTCAATTTAGGGGTTCTGTTGATAAATATTTAAATATTTCTTCTAATTCAAGTTCTTCAGTTTTTAATGGTTCTTTAAACGTTTCTATACGTGATGATGAAGGTAATAGTCTAAATTCAATTTATGCAGGAAATGTTGGTATTGCCTTAACAAATGACAATACTAATGTTAAAATTGATGGCGAGGGAATTGTGAGAGTGGTTGTTACCACAAACACAGAAACAAACACCACAAATTATGAGGTTTTTCGTGAAGCATATAACGGAAGTTTAGATAATTATTCTCCGTCAGTTGAACAAACGGAAACAGGAACAGTTACAACGTATTATTTCATTTTGCCAAAAACAAGTCAGTCATCAAGTGCGGCTAACTATAGTTATGGATTTGCTTCAACAGCCGAAGGGAGAGTGGATTTTAAAGTTGCACTCTTTGTAGAGGGCGAAAATGGTTGGGAAATTTTCTTTGAAAATGGAAATAGTTTTTCGAATTTGCCAAGTCTTTATGTTGATTTTACAGTTCATCAAGAGCAAAATATATATTGGGCAGAAGAATATAACAACGAAAGAATAATTATTGTTTATGACAGTGATACAGGAAGTTCAGACACTGTCGAACTTTCTGAACAAATTGTTTTGCCTACAGAAAATGTATATCAAAGAGTTAGATATTTCTTCTATTCTCCAACAGGCGCACAAATAGACGTGGCAAATTCTTTGGAATATGCTTCTTGTGTTCAATATACGGTTGGTGAAGACATAGATTTGTCAGGTTTAAATAATTTGGTAAGTGACGTTTGGCTTTATGAACTCAATGATTCAAATTTAACCGCAATAGGGCCATTAAACCAAGACGTTAATTTGGTTTTTGTAACAGTAAGAACTAATGCAGATGGTGTAATTTTAAATAGTGATGGTGAAGTTTATGAGAGTGGTGATAAATATGATATTGTTCAAGTCAGTGCTCCAAGAGCCATTATTGTTGATGCTACATTAAAATTTGAGGATATGACGGGAGAAACAAGTTTTAGTTCGGTTGATGCTGACCAATTTAAGTATACAAGTGGAGAAAATAATTACCTTTATGTTCCAGCACTTTTCTATAGCGATGACTTAGGAAATAGTGATAGTTTTGAAATTACTATTACACTCAACAACGCTTCAGCAAATATGATTTCTGCAAATGAACTTCAAGACCTTTATAATGCAGGACTAAGTTCGAATGATACTAATTCAAGTTCTGGTTATATACGTGTGGAATTTAGAGATGAGAATGGAAATCTCGGAACATATTTGGATGAAGATAATTTAGAGAGAAGTTATTTTGAAGTTGGACCTCTGACTTTTGCAGGAACGGAAACGATAACAGGAACAGCAAGTGTTAGCATTTCGGAGAAATTTTCAAATACTGATGGTATTCACTATACCCCTTACTTAGTTTATTATAATGGAAGAACAATTCAAGAGAAGGAAATGAGTGTGAATTATGCAGGGGAAAATTATGATGGGTTTACAATTTATGCTCAACTTGCTACAACAAGTGAATATAGTTTCGTAGATGGAACTCAATATGCACCTAATGGACCGATAACAGTTTCTATTAATGAAAGAGGTGAAAGAACAATTACTTGGGCAAGTGTAACAGGGGGTACAATAACCATCACTGACAGTCAAAATCAATCAGCGTTAGAGCATATTTCAAGTCAGTTAAGTGTGGTTATATATGACCAAATTGGCAAAGTAATTAAAACAAATGCGGCATCATTTACTTTGCAAGAAGGCGCAACAGGTTCCAATCGTTATATAAATATTGTAAATAATCAAATTACGGGCTTTAACTCAACAGGCGGAAGTACAATCCCTACCTTTATCACAGCTTCTGTTTCCTCTATTTATGGAGAAACTCAAGATAGTGTAAATCCTGGAAATGTTGATTTTTCAATCTTTAGTGCAGGCGTAAGAGAAGTTTTATATGATAAGAGCGAATTTGCAACAAGTGATCCTGTTTATGATTTTGACCCTGATAAAGATGGAGATACATATGGTGCAGGTAAAGTTACCAAATATTTCACTCTAAACGACCAAGTTATTTTAAATGACTTGCTTCAAGTGTATATTGGAGACTCTGAAACTCCTACAGAAGAGGGATATTTGAAATTTAGATTAAATGCTGCTTATTTAACAAGTCTAGAAGGACACACAAGCGAATTGTTCAGTTCTCAAGGTGCTGTAACAAATTATGGTATGATTTCGCTTAAATCTGATACAAGCACTGATGCTTCTAGCATTTTAAGTTATACCTCTCAACAAATAAACGTTGTACAATTAAACTATTTATTTGCAGAAGAATTTTCACTTATTTTTGACGTTTATGATGACAATGGACTCGTAAACATTCAATTAACACTTGTGTTTGCAAGAAATATTAACTATTCAGACAGTATCAGTTCATATTCTTCTGCTTATGCAGATTACTTAACTTACGGAGATGTTGGAAATTCTGCAAGCAAATTAGTATTTGGTGGAGATTCAATCTCTTTAAATCAATATCTTCCACTTAATTATATAAGAAATAATGATAACGACACACCATTGAGTTGGACGGGTGGAGATGTTGGCACTGCCGTTCTTTACATTGATGACCATCTCGCGACAGAAGCAGACCTTGTATACATACAGCCTGGAGAGAATAATTTAGCATATCTAGAATTTAGTGATGTTAAAACATTGACTTATGTTCAAGTTACTTTATATTATAACCGTCAAAGCACATATTCTCTTCGTATTGATTTAGGTTTTGTTATTAATCCAAACTATTTAATTGCTCAAAAAGAAACATTTGTTGATCTATCTCAACTTGGAACACAAGATTATTCTTTGCTTGAAAATTTCTATACAATTTATAATGCAAAAGAATATATAAATAGACATATTTTAAATGTTTCTTATGATGATCCTACTGAAATAACATTTGAAAATGCAGGAATAAGTTTTACACCTACCACAACAAGTTCAATTTTAAATATTAGAACGGATGACGGATTTAATTTGGACAAAGAAGGTGTGTTTGTAGGAAGATTAGGACAACTTATTGACTCTAACATTAATCTATTTGATTTAAACAATGAAAATAATGCGTTCCAATTCATTTTGGCAAGAGAAAATGGAGGCGGACATGAAATCATACAACTTGGTTATTCGACTTTAAATTTCCATGTGGGCTATGGTGAAACTGCAGAGGCTGTCATAAATGCTATAATAAACACTGCAGAGGGAACACCATTAAACTATGAAGTTTTGTCAAACAATGAAGATTATGTTTTGGTTTTACTTGAATTAAATGGATACTCATTAAACAATCTTTGGGCAGTTGAAGAAAATAGTGCTTTCATTGACGTGCTCAACAGTGTGCTTTCTGTTGGAGAACTTAGCACTTTCAATGTATCAGACACAATTACATTTGTTTACAACAATGAGGATAGAATTAGTGCTGACGTTAGATTGTCAAAAGTTGGTTTGATATATGTAGCATATAAAGAAAACTATAATGGCGACGACAAGTTTTTCGCTTTTGAAGATATTACAACGGATGAAACAAGTGAAGTAGGACTTCAAGAATTCTTCAACAACTTAAGTACTAAAGGAATATATGATATTTATACAGCAGGAAAGTCTTATACGATTGTTTCAGACAATGAAAATTCTTTTAACGAAGAATTGGATGTAGACGCTAGACAATATGGGTTCTATTATCGTAGACCAACAAACACTTCTCTTATAAGTGCTACACTTTCTTTACGTTCTATTACAGCGGGATATGAAGATATTTTAAGTATTGACAACGCTGGAACAGGCATAATATTAAACTCTCTGGTAGATACAGGAGAGGAAGTGTATGCAATTTTACAACTTTCTTTGTCACAGAACTTGAGTTCGGGTAATGTTACCTATGTTATGTATTATCGCATTAAGATTAATCCTAATTATTCTCTTGGAAACGTAACTTATCCATATAATAATGACGCGGAATATATTGAAGACACTGAATTTACTATCAATTTTGAAAAACCTTTCACTACTCAAGATGCTTCTGTTTCAAATGATGGAAAATACCGTTTTGCTAATTTGGAAGGTGGAGATGGAGAAGAGATAACCTTTAAATATTCAGTTGATAGCGTTATTATAAATGGCGAAGAATATTCAGACTTTTCAACTTATTTAGACCTTAGCATTGATGAAAGAAGCGGTGTTTTAAGTGCTAATGTAATTGTTAGCGATGCAAGCATTGAAATAATTGTAGCCAAAACTTATTATATTAAAGATGGTGAAGTAGAGACCGAAGTTGTTCGTTCACAAAGACTTTATACCATTAAATATCATTCCGACATTGTACCTATATATGATCATTCTGTTACAGGTGAACAAATAGAAGAAGATGGAGATAATTATATTGATAATAGTATCACAATTAATGACACCTACAATTACACTATAACCGTTCAAGAGCGAGTTGGAGACATTTACACACCAAGTACTGATGTTTTTGCTCATATTACTTATGCAGGAAGTTCACGTGAAAATGGTGAAGTAAAGAATATAGAAACTTATCTCTACGATTTTGTTAGACTTGCAGGCGGAGACCAACTTTATACTGTTGTTTCGGCAGATAATTCTTATACTCTTTCTACTCCATATATTTTCAATGCTGAAAATGGCAACGAAGATAATTATGTCCTTGTTGATTTAACAGGTGGAGAAGTGACAACACTTACAACATACGCTCAGATAGTTGACATAATCGAAAACAATCCAAATTTCGCTGAAGATGGATATATTGTAAGTTTGTATAAAGATGGCGAAAACCTTGAAGGGTTATTCTATTTACCAAAATCTAGAGTTAACTATTTTGATTTTAGAAATTCTACTTCAAATGGTGTTTATGAACTAACTTTCAAAACACGAGAATCAATCGAAGAAGATGGTACTTTCAAGATAGGAATTTATACTTCATATCTCAACATTTTTGATATAACGTTCAATATGAATGGTGGTTATCAAATCACATATGACCAAAATTTTGGTGGAACATATGTTGGTGGTAAAAACTATAATGTAACCGATTTTATTGATGAAATTACAAAAGGCGATGAAATTTTGTTAGATTCAAGCGTCAATGCCTTTACTTTCACTGAATGTACTGACGTTGCCGAGTTTGAAATTGTTGATAATAATACTTTCAGCGTGGCTCACTCTCAAAAAACTATAGCAGTGGAAATTAAGGCTGAACATAATATTACAGAAAACTTGCTCACAATAGCAAGCGGAACAAACATATATAGAGGAATAACTTTAGAAGGAATAGGAGATGCGAATTCTCAAATTTCATTATCAAATGAATTAGAACTTGCCGGCTTTACTTATACAGTTGGAACAGGTGTAGGTGAAGGATTAAATGGTATTGCGACAAATTACATTAGAATTGATTTAGCAAATCCTATTACTGTTAACACTGCTTTGGGAACGCAAGAAGAAATTGAATCTTTCTATATAGAATTAGCAGAAAGTGAAATAACAAAACAATCAAGAACACTTTATAGTTTCTTCTTCTCGCTTATGTTCGCTCCTTCAAATGATATAGCAGAAAATCAAACAGTGGCTTTCCGTGAAAGCGAGAGTATAGAAGGAATTAGATATTCACAAAACACTATCACTCTCAACCTTAGAGAAGGAAGATTGTATGATATGTTGGTAGCAAATTTCAGTAATAACGGGACAAACTTCAGAACGGGAATAGATAGTTTTGCATTTGAAAATGGCACAACAACATACACAATAACCTTGCCAAATGTTGGCGAAAGAAGGACAGATTATGTTGAAAACATTACTATACAATATAGATTCAATAATAATATAATATATAGATTTGGTTTAAATTACATTTTCGCGATAGAACCAAATGTT
>CASFFJ010000130.1 GCA_949293915.1 uncultured Christensenella sp. | reverse complement strand
TTCACAAGATACACAGTTGGACCAAGATTGATAATTCAAGACCCAGAATTCAATGTTTCATTTGAAAATCAAACTGTTGAACTTGATGACAGTCCTGTTATAGATCTTCCAACTCCTACAATCAGTTATTCAATAGATAACTCACTCGACTATGAGAGTTATAAAGAAGAAACTTATACTGTCAAACCTGAAGTTGTTTTAATTGGTGTTGATGAAAATGGTTATGCAACAGATTATGAAACAAATCGTGGTATGAATTCATTCTCTCCAACCGAAAAAGGTGAATATGCAATTTCTTATACAACTAGATTAAGAGTTTATTCAACAAGTCAATTTGAATATCACGAAATGACAGTTGAAGATGCATATGCAGGAAGAATGGGTGATTACTTCTCAGAAACTGACGAGACATATGCTCAAGACAATTATTTGATTAGAACTGAGAATGAAACAACTTATAGAGTTTTTGTAGCAGATTCTGTTGTTGAAGAACAAAAACAAACATACACTGAATATCTTGTTACAGAAAATGCAGAAGGTGCAGTTCAAGTAACAAAAGTAAGTGGTAAAGGTGCAGATACAATCACAATTGATCAAGCAAGATTTGAAAATTGGCAAAACAATTTGAAAATGTATGTTTGGGAAAGTGATAACTTAAGTGTTACTGTTAATGATACAAAGGGACCAAAACTTAAAAATTATGATTATATTGAAGCTATCTCT
Organism: uncultured Christensenella sp.; assembly: GCA_949293915.1. Lineage (GTDB taxonomy): Bacteria > Bacillota > Clostridia > Christensenellales > UBA1242 > Onthoplasma. Next base: position 6,084 of record CASFFJ010000130.1, on the reverse strand, counting down.
TCAGATGCTTTAGATAAAACAAATGATGACCAAACAAAAGGTTATGCTTTAAATATTCAAGGAATTGAAGCAACTGATGCAAGTGGAATTAATTATTCAAGATCTTCAGTTACTATCACAACAACATACAAAGTTGATGGTTCAACAAGAACAAGTGTTGACACTTTAACTAATGCTGAAAAGATTGAAGGAACAACTATCAATGTAACTCAAAACGGAACAGTAACTATCGCTTACACTGTTTATGATAACAATGGTAACTCAACAAATGCTGAATATGTTATTCGTGCAGGAGATAACACAAATCCAATCATTAGAGTTAACACTGTTGATGAAACAGATTTCATTGGAACAACATATTCACTTTCAGATTTCCAAGAATATGAAGATGGTAGATTGTTTACAGTTGATTTGACACAATTAACATTTACTGATGATAAGACAGCAGACGCAGATCTTACAGTAACATATGAATTTGTTAATGATGATACAAGTGATGAACCAATTGAAGCAGAAGTTGAAAATGAAAATCAAGTTGCTTACAAGATAACTGAAGTTGGTAATTATACCTTCACAGTGACAGTAACTGACGAAGCAGGAAATGCTGCAACAAGAGAATTCAGTTTTGAAGTTACGGAAGAAACCTATGATCCAACAATTACTTATAGAGTTATTGGTACAGTTTTAATTGTAATTTCTGTTCTTCTTCTTGCTGGTGTTATTATCTACTTCATTGTTTCTAAGGTTAAACTTGACAAAGAACTTAAGAAATAATAAATAAAAAAATAGCGACTACAATCGCTATTTTTTTATTGCTACTTTTAATTTGATTTAGATATTTCATATTTTCAATATATTGTATTTTGAGGCTTTGCTTAATGAAACACATTGCTTTTAATTATTATTTTGTTAAGGTTTATTAAAAGATTAAAAATAAAAGGATATAGCAAACTATATCCTTTTATTTAGTTTAGGCTTAATAGTTTATTTAACTGAAATTCTCTTTCTTAGTATAATAATCAATATGATTACAACAAGGACAACCACAACTGAAACTACAATTGCAATGATTGTTGCAGCATTGAAAGGTTCGTTTTTGGTTACTTTTGCGCTGTACAAGAGGTTACCGCTTGGAGAAACAAGTTGAATGAAGTATTCATTTGTATCTTCGATTGAATAACTTTGTACGCCTGTTGTTGTGCTGTTGATATTATAACTATATTGTGTGTATGGAGTGTTGTTTTGATAGTAAATAATTTGAAGCCTACTTTCACCAAATTCTTCATAGATATTTCCTGTGTTGAAGGAAACAGTAATCGGATCGGTGGTTGATTGTCCAGCACTAATTGAAGTATAAATCAAATCTTCTTGACGTGCCACTTTGATTTTTACTTGGAATGTCCAACTTGTATGAGTGCTTTCGCTGTTGTATAATTTTTCATTGCTGTTGACTGTTATAATATATGTTCCAGCGCCCGTTTTTTCGTCAATGAAGGACAATGTAAGTTCTGCTAAGTATTCATGTTGATCTACAATTATTGTGTCAAGATTGAGCGATCTTATATAAATGTCTGTTACGTCTACGCCGTCTTTTATAATCGATTCAATATAATAATTTGAATATTTATTGATTATGAATGAACTTCGATTTTCGTTAGGGTTTAAAATTGTAAAGTAATATGTTTGAGACCTTATATTTGTTGTGTTATCTTGGCTTGAAACTGCTCTAAAGGTGACACCATAATATCCGGTTTCTGTGAATGTGTAAACACCATTTGCGTAACTATATCCAACATATTCACTACCATTTCTGGTTACACTTAATGTTACGCCTGCAGCAGTGTAATATGACGAAGTGTTTGTGTCTAGACGTAGTACTACATTTCCGTTGTATACTGCTTCACTTATAGGCTCAGTGGTTTCTTCAGTGTTTGTTGAAGGATTTGTGTAAGTTACGGTAAATGGAATATCTTTCAAGAATGTTAAAGTAAAAGTTTCTGTCTGTGTTGCGTTTCCAAGGTTAAAGACTTGAACATTTCCAGCTGTGTCAACAAACGAAATTCTATATCTTCCAGATCGTGTTATATAAGTATAGTAATATTCACGTCCATTTTCCGTTCGGCTGTAAATTACAGGTGTCAATTCATAGCCATTTTTTGTTATTTTAATATTAATAACATTTTGTGAAATAGCATAATATTTTGACCATTGAAGTTCCATTTGTGTTATTGAAGAAGAATCAGGAACAATAAAATCTAAACTTGATGAAGAGATTAAATTATTGTTTTTGTCAATAATACCTGCTGAATTAAATGTATAGAATTCGCTTGTGAATTGATTTGTTGGTTCTATGAAAGATATTGCTATTTGTGTGTTAAACCGAGGAATATTATTTATAGTTCCTATATTTTCAAGGTTAGAAATTGTATAAATGTAGGTTCTGACATTTGGGGCATCTTGATAAAATACGTCTTCTCCATTCGACTGAAGCGGATTTGCTTCAATTAATTGTTCGGCATTTGTTACGATTTCAAGCAATGACTTTCTATCTGCGTAATTAATATTTACAATATAGTGATTAGCATAAACTCTTGTGTTTGTTGTTCCCGGAGTTGTATAAGTTTGCCCTGATTTTTGTACGATTTCTGTGGCATCATCTCTATGAACAGTAACATAATATGCAGTTGTAAGAGTTGTTGATAATCTAAAGTTATATACATAAGTTGGAGGAATAACTTCAAAAATATATTCGTGATTTCCTGTTTGGTCGATATATCCTAGATTCCTTATCTCATCCATATCATACCAAATTCTTAAGTAGTACTCTTGTTGCTCAACGTTTTCTGGACAACTGATTTCCGTGCCGCTGGCAATTTCTTCCCAAATAACTCCATCAGTGGAGATTTCAAATTTGACAGGCAGAAATGTTGTGTTTGTTCTATAATTTAAGGAAACTCTTGAATAATAATCAACTTGATTCTCATTATTTAAACCTAAAATACTTGCAGTTACAATTCTTCCATTTGAAGTAAAGTAAAATTCATTATTGATATTTTCTAAGCTTTGAGTTTCAGGCAAAGGAATTTCATTGTTTAAAATAAAGTAAACAGTCTTGACAGGTCTTGCACCTTCTTCTCTTGCTGTGTCATAAATTTCGAGCATATAACGATATGAATAATTTGGTGTTTCTGTTCTTGAATAAAATCTTAAAGTTCTGATTGTTGTGTTAGATAAAGATTCATCAATATTTACATAAGGAGTGGTTAAATCAATAGGTACCCATGTGTCTTCTTCAAATTGGTATATCATAACGCTATATTTTGCTTCGTTAAAGGTATATCTAAAGTCGTCTGCAGTTATGTAATACAAATTGTTATCTTGATTGTAGAAAGAATATAGTGTGTTGCTTGATGATACTTCAAGATAGCCTGTTGTTTCGTGATATAGATGAATTTCTGTATATTTAGTGCCATAATTATCAGTAAACTCATAGACAATTCTTGTGTTGTTTGCTAGATTTAAATTTGGATTCAATTCAAAGGTTAACCTTGAAGAAGTATAACTTACAATAACATTTTGTGAATTTGGCCATAAGTCAGCAAACCCGAATTGATTTTCAAATTCATCACTGTAATATACTATTTCTTCTGTTCCGGCGGCATCCGAACTAGGTGTATATATCTTTAATTTTGTTAAGAATGGATATGCGTATACTCTACTTTCAAGGTCAGTGCTTGTTGGTTGATTGAAAGAAATATATTCTCGAGTCTGTTCGCTTGTGAGTGAAGCGGAAAGAGAGATATTTCTTGTGTTTACATAAATATTTGTAGTTCCTCCTAGCACTTGGTCATAGAAAGTAATAACACTTTTATATCTAGAATTCATATCACCATTCAGAATTGTGTTTACACTTACTTCTGTAAAGGTATCGCCATTTATTCGATAAATTCTATCTCCAAGCCATGGTGAAGTGAAGTAATATGATACGGCGGAAATACCATTTTCATTTGTTTCGGTTACAGTAAAGTTTGTCCAAACATTTCCAAAATAATCAATTCCTGTAATGTTAAGACCCGGCTTTGCGAAAATATTTAGTAGTGCTGTATGATTTGTTATTGCAAGAGCAGAGAAATAATCATTTTGTGTTAATGTTTTTTCCACAATTTCTTCATTTTCTTGAACTTGATAGGAGATTATTGGATTTTCATTTGCCGAATAATCTGCAATGTAGATTGTATAAATTGTTAGATTTCCAGCCAAGTCACTTTCCACAATTTCATAATAAGAGCCAACTTCAAATTGGTCAAGAGAACTTATGTTAGAAAAATTACTTTCAAGGAAAGAGTCTGGAGTGGTTTCAAATGTTGTTGCTGTTGTATATTTATTATTAAACAAACGGTAATATATTTGTGAAGATTCTGTGCTTGCTGTATTTTTTAATGTATTTAAGAAATCACCACTTACACTGAATGAAAAATATCTAAAATTACCACTTTGTGTGCTTGTGTTGAAAGTTGTTTCAGTGTTTGAAGTAACAGCCTCTCGAGCAATGTTAGTTTTACTTCTCAAATCTTCATAAGATATTAAGTTTGAATTGTATGTGCTTCCAATAACATTGTTTACAAGGTTATCAATATTCATGAAAGGCGCTTGAGTGTCAATTAATATACGTTTTGTTACAGTTTCATAATATTCATCATTATGATTTTGATATTGCATTGTAATATCTATATAATTACCATTTCGATAGAAATTGCCTTGGAATATTTCAGAGGAGAGGGCGCTAAATGTTAATGTTCCAATATAATAATTCCCGCTTTCTTCAATTCGGCTAAATAGCGTTGAAGCACTCACTTCGATTGGTCTACTTGTTTGTCCATTTGCATTTACCGAAACAGTAATTCTATCTTGATCAATTTCAGCTTTAAATATATCGGTAGTATCTGGTTTTTCCCAAAGAATTTGTACAATATCTTGATTAGTATGATATTGTTCAATCATTCTTCCGTTTGAATAAACATGGTCTAAACTTAAATTTCTGCCTGTTTGGGTTCTTGCTGTAAAGTCAGGATTTACGCTTTCAATTGTAAAAGTGAATGTGGCAACCTGTCTAAAACTTTCATCCTCAAGCCCAACACTATTGTAACCTTGATAAACCATGATTGTATAATTGCCTTCTTCAGTTAAATAATTTAATTGTGTTCCATTTTGGTCGTAGAATGTTAAGAAACCGTTAACTGAACTAGCATTTGATGGATCTGGCGAATCCCAAGTTGTGGTTGTTTTGTAAATAGGTGTGCTTCTTGCATTTTCATAATCTTTATAAATTTCAGCATAGATGAGATATTCGTCAATTTGATAATTTTCATTTTCTGGATACTCATCCGCACTAAAATATTGATTATCTTCTACGCTGTTGATTACTTCGTAATAATAATTACCTTGTTCATCTACATTTTGTATAGCATACATTGTATATTTATAGGTTGGAATATAAACTCTAACAGGCAATTTGTTTGTTGACCAGAAAGAATTTGAAGTATTGCCATTGTATATAGTAGTATCACCAATTTGAGAACTTCCAACGATGCCATTAGGGAAAGTAACTACAATATCTGCCATACTTCCACTGTCATACATACCGACAAAAATTTCTCCACCAACAAGACTTTCTGAATGAGAACTACCATTTTCCTCTCTTATGGTGACAGGGTTTGAAATAACTTCATTTCTATCAACATAAAGAACAAAGGTTCGTGAATAATAATCATTATCGTTTATTGTGAAGCCAGGGTCCGTTCGATAAGTTTTTGTGATTACATATTTTCCATCAGAGGTTACGAGATCGGTGTTAGGCATAATTTCGTAAACGAACTCAGTTTGATCTTGTCTGTCTAAATCATAACTATAAATTGTGTTTTGTGAAGTAACCTCATCTGAAATTGAATAGTAGTATGAAGTAGCAATAATTTCGTCCTCATCATTTCTATGATAATAAGTTTTTTGCTCGTATGCGTAGTATTCAATCGTTACGGTGTCTACTTGAACAGTTTGAGAAGAAGTTTCATCAATAACTGTTGGATA
>CASFFJ010000129.1 GCA_949293915.1 uncultured Christensenella sp. | reverse complement strand
GGTGTTGTAATATATGATAAAAACTTTAACCGTATTAAACTTAAATGTAAAGATTATTTAAGGTATAAAGGTATAAAAAAAGAATTAGGTTTTACAGAAAAAATTATATATGAAAAAATTTTAGATGAAAGTATCGATGATATAATCGCAGCTTTTCCTGAAATTTTACCCACTGTACTTAATGTAAAGCACAATATAGCAAAAATAAAAGAGTATATTGAAGTTTTAATTAAAGAATGTTATTATGTATATAATGAATATAAAAAAGATGATAATACAAGTGCAGATAAAAAAATTGCTGAATATATTTTAAATAATTATAAACTATTCAGTGGATATATATTTTCTGCTTTAAAAAATAATGAACATAACATATCTTTTAATAAAATTGATTATAAAAAGTATTTACAATATAAAAAGGTAATATAATGCTACTATATAATAATACACAATCAGATAAAAAAATATATAATAGATGTGATTATATTAATTTAAGATTTAAATCTTTTCGTAATCGTAAATTTAATAATAGTTGTTTTACGTATTCTTGTGATCAACAGTTTTTTAAGTTTTTATATGAGACATGTCATAACAAAACAATCTCAGAAGAAGAAGTAAGTACTTATAAACAATATGTATTTTTTGTTGAACAATTACCTAAAAGAATACAAGAGTATTTGTGTATTTCTGATGATATAGTTACAGCATTTAAAGCATATTTAAATTTAAATGATTTAGATTGTATAATAAAGGATATAAATCATGTTTAGTTTAAAAAATTTATTTAAAAAAACATATATTGATATAGACATAAGTTCTTTATATCAAAATAAAAATATATATGTATATTCAGATTTATATACGTTTTATCATATGTATTCTTATCTAGCAGAAAAAAAGTATCATTACACAAATATTCGCGCAAATAAACAGACTGTTGAATTAATCGAAAGTAAGTTAGATGAAAATTTATTTAAAACTAAAAATAAATATAATAAAATATATACATCTAAATACTTACAAAAAATGGCAGGTATGGATAAATTAGTATTTGCTCCCTATATAGATAATACTATAAAAAATAATGTTATTCGAATTTTATTTCCGAATAATAAATTATATAAAAAACCTCAGGATTAATTTTATTTAGGAAAGAATACAATGGCATATTTTTATTATGATGATACAGAACAAGTATGTATAACTGTTAATGATAAAACGATTTCAAGTATTATAAGATCATTACAAGAACAAAATGTAGCTTTAAAAACGATTTCTAATGTAAAAGAAGCATTAACTAAAATAAAAGATTTGAAATTAGAAGATATACCAGGCTATGTTGAGGAAATTTATTTAAATGATGATCAAATTGAAACTTTATATGAAGATAATATTTTTAGTAAAGAAGAAACTGATTTTGAATCATTATATCAAGATAGAGTAAAAGAGCATACTAAAAATCTAGATAGTATAGTAGCTGATTTAGATAGATATATTTATGGTATAACTAATAAAGCTTTTACTAAACAAGATTTAATAAAATTAAGAGAAACATTAACTAATTATAGTAGTGATTTACAAAGAGATATCGATGGTTAAGTTAAGAATTATAAGTGATACACACTTTGATACAGGAATTAATGGATTAGATTATAATAAAAAAGGTATACGACATTCTTCTTTTGGACATTATTTTTATAAATCTCTTTTACAAGACTTTGATGGTATAACATTAATTGCAGGAGATTTAGCAAGTAGTGTTAAAAATACGAATTTATTTTTAGAAGGTTTTTTTAAAGATAAGCCTGTAATTTTTATACAAGGTAATCATAGCTATTATCAAAAAACAACAAAATCTATTTATGAAATTACACAAGAATTACGTGAAACTTTTCCTATAACACATGCCTTTTGGAAATTTTTAGAAAACGAATGGATATGGATACCTGGTACAAATAATCAAGTTGCTATTATAGGTAGTTGTTTTTATACTGATTATAAATATAAGACTTTTACCTTAGAAAGTTATAATGAATATAAAAAATCATGGCATAATGTATTAAAAGCTTGGAGATGTATTCCCGTAAATGAAGAATATATACCGACTAAACGATTAACCGCTAAAAAAATATTAGATGAAAACATTATATTAGCTGAAGATGGATTAAATGATTTTAAATGGGGAAAAGATGAAAATGGTATAAAAATCACCCCGCATGTTTATATTAAATTAAATAACTTAGCTAAAGAAAAAATAAAAGATTGTTATAATGAAATACTTAGTTATAATCCAAATGCTAAAGTAATTCTTATGACACATCACGCTTTATCACCAAAATGTATAGATGAACGTTTTAAAAATTCGAATTTAAATGCCAGTTATGTATCTGATTTAGAGAAATGGTTAGAAAAAGAATTCCCAAATTTACGTTTAATTATATCTGGACATTTACATACAAGAAAAGATTTTGTATTTAGTAAAGATAAAAAAAGATATGTTATAAATGCATGTGGTTATATAAAGTACGATGAACCTTTTAAGGGAGATATAAAATTTAATCCTAATTTCATTATTGATACAGATGATCTCTAAATTTTTTTGTAGATTATAATTATCTTGATATTCTATATAATACAATATATAGGAGGTTTTTTATGAATATTAATTTTGTACGTATAGATGATAG
>CASFFJ010000128.1 GCA_949293915.1 uncultured Christensenella sp. | reverse complement strand
GTATTTATCATATTAATTTTATTAATTGTTATGATAAAAATAATTGATAATCATAAAAAAGATGATACTGTTTTTATTTCTAATGCAGTATTATCAAATAGTCTTGATACTTCTGCGGAATTTAGTGATGAAGATTCTATTATGGTTCATATTACTGGTTCTGTAAATTATGAGGGAATTATTAGGTTAGAGAGCGGTAGCAGAATTGCTGATGCAATTGAAAAGGCTGGTGGTTTAACTGAAGATGCTAATCTAAAAAATGTTAATTTAGCTTATGAACTAGAAGATGGTCAAAAGTTATACATTCCTAACTTATCAGAAAATTTTTCAGATAATTATATCGAAGATAGTGTATCTGATAATATCATTATAGAAGATAATATTTCTTCAGATTCTCCTAAAATCATTAATATTAATAAAGCAGATGAGCAAGAATTACAGTCATTACATGGTATTGGTGAATCTATTGCTTTAGCTATTATTCAATATCGTGAAGAAAACGGAAATTTTTCTTCTATCGAAGATATTAAAAATGTTCCTGGTATTGGTGATAGTAAATTTGAAAATATAAAAGATTTTATTCGTGTTAAATAGTCAAAAAAAGAAGGTAATTGAAGTAAGTTTTTCTTCAATTACCTTCTTTTTAATTTTCCGTTAACATCTTATCGCATCTGATTTCCGATTCTTTAAATAAATCTCTTACAGTATCTTCTAACCCTATTGGTGTAACCTTATTTTCTTTCAAAATATCTAATAAGTTATTGGCTATTTTTTCATTACTAGTTAAATTGCATAAATTGTTTTTCTCTTTTTTTCTTTTGTTTCCTAAATATTCTTTTTTCACAATTTCTATTCCATATGTTTTGTTTACTTTTGCAAAATTTGTTTTTCTTGTTTTTGATATTTTATAATATTCTAATTCTATACGGTTACTTTTACTCTCTGCAAGTTCAGAATCTTCCAGTACAACACCTGCATAAAATTTTTTCATATTTCCTCCTTGAGTTAAACTATATAAATATATCTTCTTTATGTCAAGAAAAATCATGTTCTTTATTATGACACCTTTCGACACCTTCTCTTAAGTCTTCTATTACTAATAACTTTTAAAGTCTATTTCCTAATGTGACTTCTATTGTTCTTTCTACTTCTTTCCTTTTTACAGTAAGATTCACTTTATCCCCAGGTTTTTTTGTATAGATATAACTTTTTAATTGACTCATTGTGGTTATTTCATAATCGTCTATTTTTTCTATTATATCCCCTTCTGCTATATTTGTATTTTTTAATGGGCCTGTTTTATCAATTTCTGCTACGTAAATTCCGCTTTCAAATCTTATAGAATAATCTAAATAAGGAATCGCTTCTTTGTCATACCCATACACTCCTAGATACGCTTCTTCAAAATTCCCCTCATTTATATACTTTTCAATAATGGGCTTAATCGTATTAATTGGAATCGCAAATCCTATTCCTTCCACATCTGTTACTTTTACAGATGTTATTCCTATCATTTCTCCATTTTGATTTATTAAAGGGCCTCCACTATTTCCATGATTAATCGTTGCATCTGTTTGGATTAAATCTTCCATATAAATATTTCTGTCTTCCTCTTCTATTTTTATTGTTCTTTTTGTTCCGCTAATAATTCCTGCTGTTACAGTTCTTTGAAATTCATATCCTAAAGGATTCCCTATCGCATAGACATTTTCTCCTATTTTTATTTTATCTGAATCTCCTATTTTTATATATGGTAAACCTTTCATATTAATTTTTATAATAGATAAATCTAAATAACTATCAGACCACACAACTGTCCCACTATAATTTATTCCATTTTCGAGTGTTATATAACAATTACTATATTTTTCTCCTGAAACATGTTCATTTGTTACTATATATCCATTTTCAGACACTAAAACACCTGTCCCTAATCCTAAGTTACTTATACTATCTTCTAAAAAAATGGATGTTCCATTATTTTTTAATTTTGAAATTCCCACAACACTACTTGTTGCTGTTTCTATTATGTTTTCTGTTTCGTTTACTATTTCTTCTTCAGTTTTATATGATATTTTCGTTCCTGTAACTTCTTTATTATATTCATAGGTATGACTATCTAGATATAATGTATAGGCTAGTATAGTAAATAATGAAACCATAGCCATTATTAAGAAAAATACTAATATTTTTTTTGTTCTTTTTTTATCTACTGTGTACATTTTATCTCCTATCTCTTTTTTATCTATTTTTTCCTTTTATAACTATCCTATACAGTATTATTTACTTTTTTATTACATTTATATGTTTTTTTTATTACACCATAGCTAATTTACGTTTTTTTATATATAATTGTTTCAAAACGTAAATATATGGGGGATTATAGAAAATTATGGATGTTGAACAATATAATTTAACTGGACCACAAAAATCAATCTGGTATACAGAGAAATTTTATCAAGGTACGCCTATAAATAATATAGCAGGTTATCTTACTATCGATAATGTTGTTGATTTTGATAAATTTAAAAAGTCTATTCTTAAATTTATCAAAGAAAATGATAGTTTTAGATTAAAATTTTATCATTCAGAAAAAGAAACTTATCAAAAAATAATTCCTTTTTCTGAACTTGACTATGAAATTGAATTTATTGAGCTTTCGACATTAAATGATGTAGAAGATTTAACTTCTAAATTAGTAAATATTCCCTTTACTCTTGAAGATTCTTTTTTATTTATATTTAAAATATTTAAACTTCCTAATGGTAATGGTGGTTTTATTATTAATGCTCATCATTTAATCTCTGATGCCTGGACTGCAGGTCTTGTTGTAAATGAAATTATTAATAATTATGAGAATTTTATAAATGGTTCAACTAAT
>CASFFJ010000127.1 GCA_949293915.1 uncultured Christensenella sp. | reverse complement strand
ATGAAGATGATGTCGAAACAGAAGCAAGCGGCAATTGGTCGGATAATGCTGATGTGCCTGGAACAAAGGAAGTAGGAGGTAATGCAGGCAGTGCTTCAAACCCTTATGTAATTGGAACGGCACGAGAGTTAGCCTATATATTAGTGGCACCTGATAAACACTATGTATTCAGTGACTCATGTACTTCTATTGATATGTCTGCTCACTATTGGGATGCTAGAAACGCATGGAATGCTACAGTTTTTGAAAGCGGTAGTCTAATAGGTCCAGATAGCGGAGTAACTATTTATAATATTGTTTTGTCGCCAGGAACATTGAGGGTAAACCCTACATATTATTTTCTTCCTGAAATTCAAGAAAATTATATTGTATCAAACCTAATCATAGATGTAACCAATGGAGGCTTTATTGGAATAGCAGTTGATTCGACAATAAGTAATATAACAGTTATAAGTAGCAACACACAAACTGAGAAAGGGTGGTTTGGATTAAGAGAATATGTCGCAGGAGGTATCGTTTCAGAAGCTGAGAATGTTACAATTCGAAACTGCATTAATATGGCAGATATTTCGATTAGTGGTTCCTCACCTACATATGCAGGAGGAATAGTTGGGCGAATAATGGGTGGCGAAAATAATATTATAGAAAATTGTGTTAATTATGGTAATATTAGCGGCTTTTCTCGTATTGGTGGCATTGTTGGGCAAGTTGATTTAGCTTATGCTTTCTTCAAAGATAATTCTTTAACTATTAGTAGGTGTATAAATTATGGTAATTTATCCAGCAGTTTTTATGTTGCTGGTATTGTAGGAGCTGTGACTAAAGGGAATATCATTAATATACAATTTTGTATAAGCGCAATGTCTGAAAGCGGGCTCACTACTACTATGAATCAACGTGTAAATGATTATAGTGCTGGAATAATTGGTTATATTGATGCATCTACTTCTACAATTTGCATTATAGAAAATTGTGCATATGCTAGCAGATATGGTTCTTTAGATTATCATGGAGACATAGAGCGCGGATTATTAGAGGCTTCAAATATTTCTAAAATTCGTGTTTCAGGTGATATTTTATCAAAAGATACCGTTGTAGATTATATGAAAGACTCTAATTATTCTTGTGGTAATGGCCTTTCAAAAATTTGGACAACATCAACAGTATATAGTTACGGATATAATAACTTTTCCAGAGAGATGGTCACACTCTCTAGTTTTGTGGTTGGTTTTAATTTGGCTATCCAAAATGAAGTGCAAACAGGTGTAAATCAATATAAATATCAACTAGTGAATGATTCAAACGGATATCAGGTTTATTTAACTGACAATGGAGAAGAGATTTATTTAAATAATAATGGTTTAAATGCTTGCTATATTACAAAAAATCCTCATAGTCAAGTTATATTTACTGTTGTGGAGCCGAATACTAAAGGTATATATAATTTTTTAGGTATTTTCGATGGAACAGACGTTAATACTAGTCATCAAATTGGTTCAAATCTAAATTATATTACTGTCCCTTTAAATTTAAGTGGAGATTATGTTATACGATGTGGACTAATTAAAGAAACCTATTCTTTTTCTACAGCTTATTGTGATGAAATTATTAATCCTTCTTGGTTTGAATCATTATGGCGGTCTTATGATTTGACTGAAGGGACTAAAGGAGGTTATATTTCTAGTTACAGAGTGGATATGAGGGATTCTAATGGTGATAGACGTAGCGAAGGGACTACAAATGAAAATGATATTAGTTCTAGCAGTATTCCTTTTGAAAACAACAGTTATCTTACCTCTATAACTTTTGAAATAAAATTAGAAGAAGGTTTTGAGTTTTACGGTCTATTTAGAAAAAGTGCTTTAGGAGGCTCTAATAATCTGCATATTTATGCTAATCAAAATGTTGCAAATTCAAATTCTTTTATATTAGGTAATTTAGGTTCATCATCGTCAAGTTTAACTTCAACCAGTGGAACAGACTCTAATATATATTTTACACTTAAACTTTATGAGACCCCTAGTTTAAACGAGTTTGACTATGTTTTTGTTTTTAGACGTTATCAATATAAAATTGATATTAATATTGATATTTACGAAGTAACATCAATTGATTCAAAAATAGAATCTAAAAAGTTAAGTGGTTATTATGGGTATAATGAAAGGAAATATCATAGAAGTGTATCTATTTTTAAGGATGATTATTTTGGTATTGGTGGCGATAGCGATATAGCAGATAGCACGATAACTATAGTTTCAAATAGTGATCATGGAGGGTATTTAGACGGAGAGTATAATTGGTATCTTGGGTATATTGAAACGGATGAACTTGATTTTGGAAACGATGGCAAGCTTGCTTTTTCTTGGGGTGGAACTGAAGGTTTTTATTTTGATGAGACAGAAAAAGAGTTAGAAGATATAGTAGAGTGTATAGGCGATTATTCCGATGATAGGAAGTTAACTTTAGACCTAAGTAAGTTGTTTGGGATAGATTCTCAAGGAAATTTAGATTTGACAGACAACGAGACTGTTAATATAACATTAAAGAAATTTGTTGTTGATCCTGATGAAAATTATATTAAAGACTCCGAAGATACAGAAGATAACAGCGTAGGTGGAAAATATGTGACATATAGTTACTATGTTTTAGATGTTTATGATTCTTCAGTTGAAACTGATGTAAACAACTATGTTTTTGGCTCAAATGGTGGAACTACATCTTTATCTAAGCTAACTTCGGTAAATGGAAATCAATATTACAGTGTTAATGTTACGCATGTTAATAATTTGGCTGTTACAAATAATAATGGGGAATTAGAGGTTACTTCGGGTGGCTCAATATCTGGTTACAGAATCGATTTCACACTATTTTTGTTCTATGATTTTAATTTTAATGAAGCTAATCCTTTATCAAGTGGTTGGGATACTACGCTAGGTCGCAAAGATGATTCGAATACT
>CASFFJ010000126.1 GCA_949293915.1 uncultured Christensenella sp. | reverse complement strand
GAACGGCAGGCTGTGACACCATACCGTTCCTAAATCAAATATTTGTTTATGCTACACGTTTAAGCAGACCTGCCACAAGCATATTGTACATGTAGATATTCTGTGATGCAGTTCCACAATATCCTGTGATTCCGTTTGCTTTCGCAATCAGTTTTCTGTAGCTGTATGTACTGTTGATTCCAAGGCTTGTCATGGCCGCTGAAAGCGTAGTTTTCTTTCCGGTATACGCCGGATAATAAATGCCGTTCTGACCCTGTGTGTTGCCCGTAGAGCTTCCTTTTTTCTTTAAGGCATATTCCTCTACCAAAAAATCAAAAATGCCATTTGCGGTCTTTTCAGCGTGTTCTGCAGTCAAGATAATCGGCGTATCCGCCTTGGAATCCATAAATCCATTCTCAATCAGAAATGCCGGCATTTCTGTCTTTTTCAGCACATAAAACGCATTTTTGATTACACTTCTGCTTCTGTTTCCAATCAGACCTGTTTTCCCTACTACAGCATTGTACAATGCTCTCGCCTGCGTAAGCCTTGCAGGTACACTTGAATAGTAATACACCACCGTGCCGCCACCTGTTCCACCGTTAATTCCTGCATTGTGGTGAATGGATATGTAAACGTCTGCTTTTGCATTATTCGCTATTTTAACTCTTGATGACAGTGCAACGTCTTTATTCCCTGTGGTATCGTCCACTCTGACAATCTGGCAATCATATCCAGAAAGTAATTCCTGCAACCTGTCCGCAATCCTGTCATTCAAATACCATTCCCTTGTTTCGTTTGCGTCAATGGATTTTAAACATCTTTTTCCAAATGTTTTCATGCCATGTCCGGCATCTATCGCTATTACTTTGCTCATATTTTCCTCCATTACATCTACATTGGACTTTCCGGAAGACCGGACTGTCTCAAAAGATTTGTCCGCTGTTTCATCTCAAAAACCGCAACTTCCTCATTGCTTTCCTTGTATCCGCTATGCGTTTTTTCTGTTTCCTGCATAACAGGCTTGTCAATGTACTTTGATTTTGCTTTATGTCCTGCAAGGCAATGCTCTACTGCCACTGATACTGCAGATAATCCATAGCTTCCCCACCATACGTGCATTAAACTGTCATTTTCCAATATCTCTTGCTTATGAGCCTTTTCATATGGCTCCAAATCCGCAGGACAAGACCAGTCAATGTCATGTACCGTAAGCCCATATCCCTTAGTAACCATAAGCCAATAAGGACGGATTTCCTCGCAGTACATTTCCCATGTTAATTCTTGTTGTTCTACTTCTTCTGCGAATCTGATTTTTTCAGTTCCTCCCGGAACTGGCTTTTTAAAAAACCGTTCTGCAGCATCTCCTCCGTCAATGCATTGTAAAGCGTGATAGCGTCCTCGTCCTCGTTGCTGTCGAAGTAATCTTCAATCAGTGAGAACATCTTCGCCAACTGTTCATCTTTTCCTTTTCCGGTTTCATAATCAAAGCCATATTCGTCTGCATGAAATTTCTGCAATCCTATCAGCAGGAAATCCGGCAGGAATAAAAGCAAATTCTCTGTTGATTCCATGCCATCTTCTTTCGATTTTTCCTTTGCCGCCATTCTTGAAAGAAGCCTTGTCTTTAAAGTGGCTTCATATCCATATTTTACATTCAGCTCTTTCTCTCCAATTTTTAATGTCATCATAATATTTTTACCTTTCCCTTTCTCCCAAATTTTTGTTATGGGAAAGGGGCAGTCCGCTGACCGCCCCAATCTTTCTAAATCTCTGCTTCTGTATCGGCTGTTTCTTCGTCCTCGCTATCCGTCACAGCCATATCATTATTTATCGACGAATAGCTTGTCATCCCCCCGCTTTTACTGAAAGAGTAATAGAGGTTGGATAACCATTTTCATCTTCTGTTACTTGCACATCATAGCTATCCTCAATCCATCTCGGAACCGTGGAGATTGCCACTGTAGCAGTACCCGTCAGATGGTCGTCTGTCGCTTCGTCCGGCGCAAAGGTTTCTGTTCCAATAAATGCACATATACCCTCTGAACCTTTTCCGTCCGTTCCATACAGGATACAGAAATCAAGTTTCTTTCCTTCATTGGCAGCCATCTCGTCCTTATACTTCTTTTCAAATGCTCCCGGCACTTCCATAGAAGCCGCCGAACGCCGTCCGGCCTCCTGTGTCTCAACCAAATCTTCCAAAGTGGACGTATCAACCATGTTCATAGAGCCGAACGGACTAGGAATGCTTTTCGCCCTCATAAGCAGTTTGTATGTACCTGCCCAATAATTTTCTTCGTTGGATTCTTTTGTCTGTTCTCTGTAGATAATTCTACTTTTTAAGCCTGTCGCCATTGTCTTTTCCTCCTTAAAAATAAGAGCGTTTCCGCTCTGTTTACCGTTCACAATATGTCATTTATGTCAATAACTCGTTCATATCTAGCCGTGTTCCGAAACACATCTCCGTCATTGCTAAAGCTAGGCATCGGCTTTGGCAAAAATGACAGTTTGTCATGCATGATTCTTAGTACTTCTCCTGCAACATCGTTTGCCCTGTTTTGTGACTTGTTATCATATACATCAATTTGAAACGCAAACGGAACACTGTCTACTATCTTCCGCTCCAAATCGGTTTCATTCGGATATGATGGAAGCAAAGATATGTAGACAAAAGGAAAGACAGCCTTTTTGTTTTGGCTGTCTGTGGTTGAGAAGTTTTCAATTGTCATGCTGTATTTTGTTTTGATTTTCTCTGAAAATTCTGTCTTAATCCGTGTAAATACTTGTGACGGTATCAGCATTATCCAAGTTGAAGTCATTTAATCAACTCCTATCTGACCGATTATGTG
>CASFFJ010000125.1 GCA_949293915.1 uncultured Christensenella sp. | reverse complement strand
TATTAAAGGAGAAGTAAAATGTTTAAGCGGATATTATTTGTTTTACTTTGTTTATTGTATACTATTAATTCATATGCGGTTGAAAATAAACAATCTAAGACCAAAGAACGTACTTTACTTTTATTACAATGTAAAGATAATGCAGATTTTATTAAAAACAGATTAGAGTCTATTAATTTAGATTTGGCCGATTTTGATAAATGGAAAGTACTAAAGAATGAATATTATTACTATATTCCTTTTGGTACAAATTGGTCTGATTTAGAGGAAGCTTGCTATGCTTATCCTATGTATATTCAGAAATCTATATATACAATGATAGTCCCATATGTTACTAAAGAAGAATGTTACGAGGGTATTTATGGCAAAGGAAAAAGAATTTCGAGAGAATTAGCTGGAGGTTACTTGATAGGTAAATATACAAATCATTATAATGAACAAACGCAGGATTGTAAAATAAATGTTGAGTATATGTATGTTGAAGGTATGCTAACTAGGGATGTAAATTCAAAAAGACGTATTTGCGAAATGTCAAAAAAGCATTTTTACAATTTAATTACAAATCCTAATTACGGTAAAGAAGGATATCAAAAGTTATTGCAAAAAAGACAATGTAAAGAAATTAATAAAAAAGATTGGGAAACACGTACAGGAATGTCAACTGATGAATTATATGCTATTTATGGGAGTGATGTAATATGATAAATTGGCCAAATAATATATATATTGTTGATAAATATTCTGTACTTTTAAAAAATCCCGGTAATTCAAAAAGATTAGATTATGTATTTAAATTAGTATCAAAAAAAGTAACAAAAACAGATATAGATTGCTTTTTAGGGATGCGTAGAATATATAATGTACAAGATATAACTCAATCTGGTTTTTCATATAATGGCTATATTGATGTCTTTGAAAAATGTACGCAAATTATTGTTACACCTCGAGAAGGTATAGTAAAAGGCAACAATCCTATTTATTTTGATGCTTTAAATAAAAAAGATTCAAATATTGATTTAAATAAGGTAGCTATTTATAATTTAGTTGCTAAAGATATTGAAAATCCTATGAATCTAAGGTTTAAGCAGAAAAAGCAAAAAACGATGCAAGCAAATAGGAATTTAATCAAAGACTGTAAATTGATAAAAAAGTTAACTAAAGATTTTATTTATCTTGATGATAAGTATATTTTGCAGTTAATAAAAAATGATTTAAAAAATAAAATTGATGAAAAAGAACTAGAAAGAAAGATGATAAGGTTACAATAAAAAGATGAAAAAGAATGAAGATATAAAGAATGAAATGGGAGCAGCACCTTGTAAGCATTGTAAGAAAAAGGGTATTATTAGTTATCCATTTATTTCTAAAGTAGATGATTTATATTATGCTAAATGTCCAAATTGTAATTTTTATGATCAATATGAATTTTTAGGTTTAACAGAAAAAAAGTCAATTATACGCTGGAATAATACTATGGAGGCTAAACAAGGTGAATATATCTAAATGGGATAATCGTTTTATTACATTAGCACAAGAAATTAGTACTTGGTCTAAGGATCCATCTAGAAAAATAGGTGCAGTAATAGTAGATCAGAATAATCATATTGTGGGAACAGGATATAATGGTTTTCCAAAAGGTATAAATGATTTTCATACACGCTTAGAAAATAAAGAATATAAGCGTACAATTACTTTACATGCAGAAGAAAATGCTATTTTAAATGCTAGATGTAATGTTGAAAATTGTACCTTATATGTTTATGGTTTACCTTGTTGTGTGCATTGTGCTTGTTTAATTATTCAATCCGGTATAAAAACTGTATATTATAAATTATCTGAAAAAGGTGAATCAGACGCCTGGAAAGATAATATAAAAATTGCAATGGAGTTATTTAAAGAAGCAAACGTAAATATTTATAAAATTGAGGATTAAGTTGTGTCATTATCTTTTAAACAACAAACTAAAAATATAGCTTTTATAGATGTATCTTTACAATTTAAGGATTGGTCTGTACTTACTATTTATGCAGACGATTTAAAAGATTGTGTTTGTGGCTGTTTATTAGAAACTAATACGAATAATAATAAGCATAATGGTATATATTATGATTTAGAAAAAGATATTTTTAAAATTGTTATTCAAGGACGTGTTGATTTTGATAATCCGTTATCTATTATAGAAATAATTAAATATTTAAAAGATAAAACTAATTGTACAACTGAAATGTTACAAGCTTTTTTTGATAGAATCACTACGTTGCAAAAAGGAAAATGACATGGTTAATGATTTTGGGTATATTGATTATAATCCTCTATTTAGTGGACATGAAACAGGAAATACCGGTAATGAATTAATACCTATCGATCCTGAAATGGTACAACATCTTTATCGTAGAATTTTTGATTTGTATTGTGGAATGTTTTTAGATAGAAAAGGTGAATTTTTATCTTTATTGAAGATATATAATCATGATTATCGTAGAACAGTTATGAGTATTGAAGTAGCTCTAATCTCAAAAGAAATAGATAAAATGCAAGAAATTTTTAAATAATTTTATAATCAGTTTTACAATATATTTGAATTATGATAATATTATTATATAATGAATAAAAGGTGCGTTATGACAATAAAAGCTAAGGATTATCGTTCGTTAAAAATTTGTAAAAAGCGTATAAAGAAAATCGGTAAAAAAAGTATACACGATATAATTTATAATACTCCGGATTTAAGTTTTAGTGAAAAGATAGATTTTATACGTCATCATTATACATATTATGAAGGTAATTATCCTATGTTTCATGATGAAAATGGTAAACCAAATGAATTAAAAAAACATTTAAATAGTTTAATTATAGCCGTACTTTTAAAGAAAAAAGATCCTAAAGAATTGAAAAGATTTAATAAATATATTTTAAAATGGAGAAAGAAAAATTTAGAAAAAGAACAAAATAAACAACAAAATCTTTTAAATTCAGTTAATCCTATAAATACAGATGATTATGATAAAAGTGCAGCTTTACCAAAATATGCAAAACAAACAAATTATAACTGTAGTTCTGGAAAAGCATATTTAAAACTAATTGATTATTATTTACATAGCCCAGAAAATACATATACGGAAGAACAAGCTGCATCCATGAGCTATTCTTTTTTACGAGATAAAGCTTTACAATGGGTTAAAATATTAGATAAAGAACGAGTTTTAAAAGTATTACAAAACATAGAAGAAAATAATATAAAAAAACGTATTTGTAATTTGAATATTTATTTGATGGAAGATAATAAAAAATGATTATACTAGAGGCAAATGTTAAATATTTTTTTGTTACACGCGGAATTCCAGGTTCTGGTAAGTCTAGTTTTGTAGAAAAATATTTATCTGATATTGCTATTATTGTTTCTCCAGATAATATTCGCATTAAATTAAATGGAATAGTTGAAACAAAAGATCACGGTTTACAAATAAGTCAAAAAAATTCAGATGAAGTATGGAAAGAAGTATTTTCAGAATTAACAGCTTCTTTATCAAAAAATAGATTAACAGTATTAGATGCTACTTCACTTAACAATATACAATTAGAAAGATATTTAAAATTAGCTGAAGAATATGACGCTAAATTGGTTATTATCGACTTTTCTAGTATTTCTTTAGATGAATGTAAATGGCGTAATAGTTTAAGACAGCCAGAATATAAAAGAGTACCTGAAGTAGTTATTGATGGTATGTATATTAAGTTACAAAAACCACTATCGACTAAAATAAAAGAATGTCTTATAAATTATATGGCATTTGCAGATCAGATTAATGTTTTAAAGTAAAGGATACATAATGGAAAACTTTTATAAAAATTTACTTGATTTTTTAAATGCAAATCCAAATTGGAAAGATATTCTACAACAACCACCTTTTTCTCTAAGGATTGTGCAATGTCCATTTAAAGATATG
The DNA here is from genome assembly GCA_949293915.1 of uncultured Christensenella sp. Taxonomy (GTDB): domain Bacteria; phylum Bacillota; class Clostridia; order Christensenellales; family UBA1242; genus Onthoplasma. The sequence continues at coordinate 308 of CASFFJ010000125.1, read as the reverse complement.
GCTGGTAATTTATTATATCCTGAATTATATATGCTTTCGTATAATACTTTATTTAGTGATCTTAAAAATCCTATTGTACGTGCATGTAGAGGTTGTATTGTATCTACTGAAAATAACACATTTAAATTAGTATGCGCTCCATTTTATAAATTTTTTAATTATGGTGAACAAAGCGCTGATATTATTGATTGGAATACAGCTAAAGTTTTAGAAAAAGTTGATGGAGTATTATTAAAACTATTTAAATATAAAAATAATTGGTTATGGGTTACAAATCGTGGCTGGGATCTTGATATGCATGTTGTAAC
>CASFFJ010000124.1 GCA_949293915.1 uncultured Christensenella sp. | reverse complement strand
GAAGATGCTAAAGAAATGGGTCAAATAGATCTTGTTGAAAATTATAAAGCTTTAGCAATCACATTGGTAAAAGAACGTATATTACATAAAAATGGATATAGTACATACGTAAAGCAAGAAGATATAGAGCGCTTTATACTTAATGTTAAAGATAAAGTTGTTAAAATTTGTGAATTAGAAAAATTTCCAAGAACAATACCAACTGAAGTCAAAAATAAATTTAAGCATATTAAGAAATTAAATGTTTGCGATGAATATTATGTATTATTTATCGATTATAACAAAGACGAACAAAATTTAACCGAAAAAGAAAAAGAAACTAGAAAAAAGAATAGAGATCCTATTTTATTCGGTACATTTAAGGAATCGATGGATCGTTTTTATTTTATTGCAGATTGGGAAGATGATATTTGTGATATAACCTTAGATAAAATGACAAAGGTATTAAAAAACTTAGATAAAAAATATGAAGTAAAGCATGTAATCGATAATCCAGAAGAATACTTAAATAATCTTTTACGTGAAACTTATAAACCAATAAAAATGACCGATAAAATCAAGAGTATTTTTAAGAAATTAAAAGTATGGTAAAAAATGACAATATTGACTATTAGAGAACGTTTAGATAATATACAGAAAACAAAAAAAATAGCTAGTCATAATAATACTATGCTGCATAATTTATTATATAATACAGGTGAAGAAGATGCATTTTTAGTACCTCATTATCGAGAATTTTCTAATGTAAAAAAAGGTTGGAAAAGATTACCTGTAGAGATTGATCGTACAATTAATAATAAGTTTAAATCTTTATTATATAATACTCTTGATTTAACAAATTTTATGTCGGATGTGCAATCTACAATATCAACATTACTGGCAAATATTCGTATAGTTGAAGAAGAACAAGAATATTATAAACGGGAATTTGATAGACAATTAGCACGAACACAAGATGAGTATTTAGAATATTATGATTACATACAAAATAATTATGATACATATAAAAATGATTATATAACACGTCTTGAAATGATACGAGGTAAACAATTTAATTGGACTGCTATTAAAAATAAAGTTGGTATTTTAAAGACAGAAACCGTTGAAGTACGTACTTGTAAATATTGTGGAAGTTGTATTGATAATCATGTTTTACATATATGTGACATAGGATATAAAATAAATAACTCTAAAGCAAGAAAAAGATTTAAACATTTATCAGAAAAACATTTTATAAACGAAAAACCATATTATGTAAATAGTAAAAATTTAGATCAGGATGTGTATATTAAATTAGGTGAAGATTAATGCGCAAATTTAAGATTACTCAAGATTGTATTGCGAAAAAGATGATATCTTATCCAAGTTATACAGATACTTATGGCATTATTCGTAAAAGTTTTAAAAAAGGCGATATATTACAATATGAAAAGACACAATTAATAGATTATAGTTTTTATGTAATTGCCAAAGATTCATCAGGTAATTGTTTTTTATTTAATCCATTTGAAGGTGAAATTTACTAATGAGTTATGAATTATATAGAATTGAAAGTGATATGTGGTCAAGATGTTATTTTAGAAATATAGAAACATCTGATACACTTACATTTGAATGTAATAATAATATTGCGCATTGGTTATTAAAAAAGGCATTTTACGATAAATATTACTTTATTAATGTATATCAATATTTAGATACACTTAATATATCACATCCAGAATATTATGAAGATGAATTTGTAGTATTTGTCGAAAAATTAATTAAAGATTATCCCAAAGTTATATGGATAGGCGAGTTTGGTACACCTATACAAAGCGAATTAGATCTAGATTATACTTTGGAGGGAAGTGCTAAATTTTCATTTGAAGAATTATATGATTTGAAATACAAGAGATTGCCTAGTTTAAACTTTACATATACTTTTGAAGAGCCTGAATTATTAACATTTGCTTGGACATTTAATAGTAAAGTAGAACAAGATAAGTTTAAGAAAAAATCTGTTTTACGTAGACTAATAACTATGTTAAAATAATAGTATATAAAGGATATTAAAGGAGAAGTAAAATGTTTAAGCGGATATTATTTGTTTTACTTTGTTTATTGTATACTATTAATTCATATGCGGTTGAAAAT
>CASFFJ010000123.1 GCA_949293915.1 uncultured Christensenella sp. | reverse complement strand
TTGCGGCAAGAACATCACCAAGGTAAGGACCATATTCAAGGAAGGAAAGACACTGAAGCACGGTATCGCCTGTCTGCACTTCAAGAAGGTGGAATAAAGGGATTCCCCTGCTTCGATGCCGGTGCCGTGGGGCTACTGATAACCAAATCCGCAAGTTTTCCCGCCGAAAGGCGGAATGCTTGCGGATTTTTTGTCTTATTTTTGCACGTCCGTAAACAAAATTGTTAAAATCCATGTTCTGAGGCGCAATCAGCCACTATAAAGTTTGAAATATCGTTATAAAGAGCTACTTTTGTGACAATTTATGTATAAGTGCGGACTATCTTGCGCAGCTTTCTGTGGATGGAAAGATGTGGGAGGTAGCCGCGAAGCGTGCCCGAAGGAAGGAAATTTCAAATAATAGACTACTCAATACATTTTATGGATAAAGAAACTCTATACCAGGAAGGGCTGAAAATAGCTCAACAAAAAGGATATACCGGAGATTTTGCATTGCACTTTGCAGATGGATATGTTATAGGTTATGAAGAAGGAGTACTCCAAGTAAAGAAAGAAGTTTCAGCAAAGATGTTGGGAATGGGTTATGATAAACAAATTATTTCCCAAATTACAGGATTGGCTATTGAAGAGATTTGACAATAATTTTCTATTTATTCGGCATCGCAAGAACGGTCTGTTTTTCGGTAGTATAAGAGGAATATAGAATTCGGCAATTTAATAAACTAATAGGTAGTTAATATGTACAAGAAAAATATTTTATTATTAATTGTTGTTGTTACAATAGCATTAAATAACAATATGTATTCTCAGAATAAAGATAACTCTCCAATTAATTTATCATTGGAAATATCATCAAAATATATGTGGCGTGGTATTGAGTATGGAACAGCTCCAACTTTATTTCCTATGATTTCTTTTAACAAAGCAGGCTTCAGTATTTTCGGTATGGGAGCATACGCTTTTAATGGTAGTCATCAGGAAGTGGATCTTGGCGTTAGTTATACATATAAAGGACTTACTGTAGGTGTATCTGACTATTATTATCCTTCAGCAGTTGGAGAAAAAGACAGTTATTTTGATTTTAATAATAAGACTACGGGACATTATGTAGAAAGTTATATTATGCTAAGTCCTTTCAAAATTCCATTATGGTTTACCCTCTCTACTTATGTTTATGGATGCGATAAGAATACGGATGGAAATCAAGCGTATTCATCATATATAGAGGTTGGATATAATCATTACTTTAATGACAATAATTATTTATCTCTGATTGCTGGAGCTAATTTAAACAAGAGTTTTTACACAAACTATGAAAGTGGTTTTAATGTTGTTAATATTATGATAAAATATACCCATACTCTTGTAATAAATAAATTTTTACTACCTGTTAGTGCATCCTATATAATTAACCCTTATAAAGAAAAAGCTTTTTTCACATTGTCGACTTATATTAATTTCTAAATTTAAGAATAATGAAAACAGCAGTTATATTATCTGCAAGAAAAGAAAAGGATAATTCAATTCCGTATCCTCTTATATCAATAGAAGGTAATTTTTGTTTATTAGATAGAACAATTGAAATTTTGAAAGATCTATCTTTTAGCAAAATAATACTTATAACAGGGTATAAATCAGAACTATTTGAGAAGTATAGCCACGTTGTAGAAATAGTAAAAAACGAGAATTATGAGTTTACTTCTTCAATGGGGTCTCTTGCCACTGTAAAGGACATGATAGATGAGGATTTTCTTCTAGTTGAGGGAGATACTTTTTATGAGAGAAAAGTACTGGAAGAGCTAGCTGCTACTAAACATAAAAACTGCTTTACTATTACAGAAGAGTCAGGAAGTGGTGATGAAGCTTTTGTGGAAACTTGCGAAGGATTTATAACAAAAATAAGTAAAGACAGACATCAGATTTGCAGATACGAAGGTGAACTGATGGGGGTATCAAAAATTTCCCTCAAAACATTCAGACTGATGATGGAAAAATGGGAAGAAAGCAACAATCCGTATCTTAATTATGAATATCTGTTTTTTGACTGTACATCAACATTGGAGCGTCCTTTCTTAAGGTTCACAAACCTTATTTGGGGAGATGTGGACTGCAAAGAAGACCTGAAAAAGCTGCAAAATTATATATATCCAAAACTTAGAAGAAAAGAAAACCCATTTGATTATGGTAATATAGTCAGCCATATGAAGACTATATTTCCAGACAAAGATGTGGAGAATAATCTTGAGGTAAAACAAATAGGCGGTCTCTCCAACAAAAATTTCAAAGTAACATACTGCGGAGAGGAATATGTTCTGCGTATTCCAGGATATGGTTCTGAAGGTATGGTTGAAAGGAACAATGAGGAGCTGAATTCTATTAGAGGAAGCCGATTGGGACTAAATCCAGAAATACTTTATTTCAATACTGATACAGGTATCAAACTTGCTCGATATATAAAGAACGCAGAGACTCTGAATGGTGCTACAACACAACGACCAGAGAACATGGATAAGATAGCAAATATCCTAAATGTTTTACATAACTCCAGCGTAAGACTGAATAATGAATTCAATGTTTTTCATGAAATAATAAAATATGAAGGGCTTTTGGAGAATGTTAAAGGTAAAATGTATGATGGATATGAAGAAATAAGGGAAAAAGTCATGAAACTGGAACAGCAGCTTGATGAGTTAGGCGTGCAATTAAAACCATGCCATAATGATCTTGTAGCTGAAAATTTTATAAAAGGAGAAGATGGTAAAATATATCTTATAGATTGGGAATATTCTGGAATGAATGATCCTTTGTGGGATATAGCTGCTTTATTCATAGAATCTGAATTTACAGAGGAAAACAAAGATTATTTCTTGAAAAAATACTTTAAAGGTGATATTCCCGAGAATACAGATAAAAAGATTATTATATATACAATTCTGATGGATTACCTGTGGTCTTTGTGGACCTGCATCAAGGAAGCAAAGGGAGATGGTTTCGGGTCGTATGGTATGGACAGATATAACAGATGTATAAAATTACTTGAAAAATTAGGATGTTAAAATGAAAGCTAATACAAATTTTCTTGTTAGAAAAGGTTATGGAGCCGGTATCCTGTCCGGTATGACATGGGGGCTGGATACTGTTCTCATCGGTGTGGTTATGGCAATGGCTCCATTCACTGAAAATCCACTTTTAGTATTAGGAGGTGTCTTTTTATGTAGTATGCTTCATGATACTTTTGCCGCTTTCTGGATGTTACTTATTATGGGATTCAAAGGACGAATCAAGGAACTACCTAAAGCTATATGCACAAAAGATGGATTGTTCTGCATTTTAGGAGCATTGTTCGGTGGTCCTCTGGCCATGACATTCTATATGCTTGCCATAGCAGAAGGCGGTCCGGCATTAACAGCAACAGTTACAGCAATCTACCCACTTCTTGGATCTGCACTTGCACTTGTTATATTAAAAGAGAAAGTAACTCTAAGAGGTTGGATTGGATTAATAATCTGCGTTTTAGGAATTGTATATATAGGATATACTCCAAATGACAATTCAAACGTCCATGTAGTTTCAGGTATTATGCTTGCTTTAGTAGCAGCTATAGGTTGGGCAACTGAAGGTGTTGTTTGTGGTTATGGAATGAAAGCCGGGAAGGTAGATCCTCAAATGGCACTGCTAATAAGAGAAATGACCTCCAGTATTATTTATATTCTTATAGTAACTCCTATTATGTTAAATGGTTTTCCGGAAATGATAGAAGGAACTAAAGTTATATTTAATAATTTTCCTATATGGAGTCTTTTATTACTTACTGCTCTTATAGGTATGAGTTCGTTTTTAATGTGGTACACCAGTATAGACCTTATAGGTGCAGCAAAAGCACTTTGTTTGAATGTTACTTATTCCTTTTGGGCTGTAATATTCAGTTTCATCTTTATAGGAGGAAGTCTTTCAATAAATATTATTATAGGTTCTATAATGATTATATTAGGTACAGCAGTAGCTACTCTAATTAAAAGAAAAAAATAAGAATAATGAATGCAATAATATTAGCAGCAGGAATGGGAACCAGATTGCGTCCCCTCACAAATGACATTCCCAAATGTATGGTAAAGGTAAATGGAGTTCCTATGGTTGAAAGACAAATCCAGTTTTTACATGAAGCGAACATTAAAGATATAACCTTAGTCTCTGGCTATAAAGCAGAACGTTTGGAGTATCTTAAGGAGAAATATAATGTCAATATCATTTTTAATGAGAAATACGACACATGTAACAATATATATTCTATGGTTAAGGCTCTTGATATATTCCAAGATACTTGGGTTATCGAGGGAGACATTTATATGCATAAAAACTGTTTTTCACAGGATATTAATCAATCTACATACTTTGCTGTTTATAAACAAAACTATATAAACGAATGGGGATTAAAAATATATGATAATGGTAAACTCCAAGATATTGTTATTGGAAATGGCACAGGACTCATAATGTCTGGTATAAGTTTCTGGAACAAACAGAATTCAACACTTATTAAAAGCAGAATTCAAGAATTGATTAATAAAACTGATTATACTAATTTTTTTTGGGATAATGCTGTTATCGATATACATAAGAGCCTAGACATTAATGTAACAAGATTCAATTATATTTTTGAAATAGATACAGAGAAGGAACTTATAGAAGTAGAAAGGGTAACAGATAAAAGCCAACACTAATATAGTATAAAAAATTATCGCATTTACAAAAGCTTTCAATAGATTATCATAGCAGCATAACATGGTTTATTTGTGGTATTTTTTTTTAGAAGAGCTCTATCCATTTGACACCTTATAGATAGTATCCAGTATTGAATGGGATACATACTTAAAGCCTATGTTTTGCTAATAATATGTTTTCAAAAAAAAGAAATATTAAATTACTAATAAGAAAAAATGAAAAAATCTTTATTTAAAAAAGTATCCAACAAAATTTTTTCATTATGTTTTGGATACAATCTTAGGAGTATTGAAGAAGAAATAAATTGTCTTTACTACTTTCTTAATAATTATGTTGACATAACAAGTTTACCTCCAACTAAAGATGAAGGTTTAAGAAAATTACAACTTTGTGATGTTGAGCTTCTGAATATAATTGATAGAATATGTAAAAAAAATAATTTAACATATTGGTTAGATTATGGAACTTTATTAGGTGCTGTTAGACATAAAGGATTTATTCCCTGGGATGATGATATGGACATAACAATGCCACGAGAAGACTATAATAGATTCTATTCAATGAAAGATGAATTAAAAACATTATACAATATTGACGTTAACATTAATGGAACTTGGATAGGAGTCGGATATAAACATCAAAAGACAGGGGTTTGGCTTGACATATTCCCAGCAGACATTTATTTATCTGATTTAAATTATGATGATGCAAAACTAAAGATAATTACAATAAAAAAGAAGTATAAAAATGCTGTTAGGAGATTGTATAAAAAAGAGACTCATTTAGATATAATTTCAAAAAAAATCGATAAATGGTTTAATGCTTTTCAACATGGAAGCAAAAAAATTGTAACATCTGGTCCTGATGTTATGGATAGCCCTATAGTTCAAGAAAAATTTGTTTTCCCTTTAAAAAAAATAATATTTGAAGGTGTTGAGTTCAATGCACCTCAAAACTGCGATATTTATTTGTCTGAAATATATAGTAGGTCGTATATGGAATTTCCTCATTCTGGTATTTTGCATCATGGTACTTCTTCAGGAAGATTACCATTAGGTGATTGGGCTAAGAATAATAATATAGATATGGATTTAATAAAACAGGAACTTTGCAATATAAGGAATTTGTTATAATAGACTTAATTCGTAAACATTACGAAAACCTTCTTTCCATGATAATATGCAAATAATAATCGTTAAATTTGTGAGGTCTTTTTTTAGACAGGTGTCTGTTGACGCCCGTCTAAAAGTGGTTACTATAAAATTATAAACTACAATTGGAAGCATATACTACTCTAATATATTTACAAAAATATATAAATATTATAATGAGATTCTATGACATAAAACAATTGATAAGTAAAGGAGATTCACGTACAGTCTCGGTAAAAAAAAATATTATAGGCTCATTTCTGGTTAAGGGGGTTAGTATAATTGTATCATTATTATTAGTTCCATTGACATTAGGATATGTTTCATCGGAGATATATGGGATATGGCTTACTATATCTTCTGTAATGGTATGGCTTGGCTTCTTTGATATTGGTTTCACACTTGGACTGAAAAACAAATTAGCAGAAGCTATTGCCTTAAACGATTGGGAACGTGGAAAATCCTTGGTCAGTACTACTTATTTTATGATGGTATTGATTTTTGTCCCGTTATGTATTTTGTTGATAGCTATAATTCCACATATAAACTGGGCGGGATTTTTAAATGTAAATGCCATCTATAATTATGATATAATCAAAGCGTTATATGTATTGACGATATGCTTCTGCTTGCAGATGATAGTCAATGTATTAACTACTGTTATTGCAGCCTATCAGAAAGTAGCTCTGTCTTCATCATTTCCTGTTATAGGTAATGTCTTGTCATTATTAATTATTTTAGTTCTTACGAAAACCTGCTCACCATCATTAATGGCTTTGGCTTTTGCATTATCTGCGGCTCCGGTAGTTGTAGTATTAATTGCATCCTTTTTTCTTTTTCATAAGCAATTCAATAAGGTTTCTCCAAGTATTAAAGCTATAAATAAAAAGTATATCAGAGATTTATTCAATTTAGGAGCAAGTTTCTTTATTATTCAGCTTCAGTGTGTAATACTTTTTCAGACCACAAATATTTTAATCAGCAATATTTCAGGACCGGAAGATGTTACGGCTTACAATATAGCCTATAAATACATAGGCATAGCAATGATGGTTTATACAATAATCCTATCTCCATTGTGGCCGGCATTTACAGATGCATATACAAAACAAGACTTTAACTGGATGAAATCCGTTTACAGGAAAATGACAAAAGTCTATTTCTTATCTGTTATAGTTATGGCTATAATGATTCTTCTATCCCCTATTGTATATAAAATATGGATAGGTGAAAAAGCAGACATACCTTTCCTAATGACACTATCAGTTGCCATATATATGATGATAAGCAACTGGGATTCATTACAGGTAAATTTAATAAATGGTATAGGAACAATCAGACTTCAGTTATATGTCACTCTTATAGGTTTAGTTCTGCATATACCTTTGTCTTTATTTCTTGGTAGATTTATAGGTGTATATGGAGTAATTTGTTCGATGACTATTATCAATTTTATTTACTGCTTGTTTTTTACAAAACAGATAAATATGATATTAAATAAAAAGGCTACCGGAATATGGATAAGATAATGAATGTGTTAAAAAACATTTATACGGGGGGGGTAAGATACTCCTTGTAACAAATATAATAACATTAATAGCTTTGGGATATGTTGTGAAAACAAGTGGATATGCACATAGCATAAAAGTAAAGTTTGGTATTGTTGATAAACCCCAAGCACCTGATTATTGGGCTGTAAAAGGATGGGAAAATACTATGCTGAAACTTAATTACAAGGCTGATATCGTTTTCTTCGGAAATTCAATCACTTATTATGGCAGTTTTAATAAGGCGTTTCCAGACAAGAAAATAGTAAATCTAGGATATCCGGGAGACAATATTGCCGGTATGATAAGAAGGATAGAAACAGTAAAAGCCGTAAATCCTGATAAAGTTTTCCTGATGGCTGGTATTAATGGCTTAAGAAAAATGGATTTGAATGATTTTACCATTAAATATAATCTCTTGGTAGATTCTATTATAAAAGCTGCTCCGAATGCCGAAATATATTTGCAAAGTATTCTGCCTGTAAGCAGCTCAAGAATTTCGGATTATGGGGAAAACGATAAAATTAATCAAGCTAATAAAATAATAAAAAGTATATCTCAGTATAAAAAATGTAAGTTCATTGATTTGTTCAGTATATATGTATACAACAATGAAATGCCTATAGAACTTACAGTCGATGGGATACATTTAAAAGATACTGCATATAATAGGTGGTATAATAATATAAGAAATTTAATTTACTAAGATTATTGTATGTATAGGATTATAAAAAAAATATGTAAATACTTTTTTTTGAAACTTAAATGGCATAAAAAATTACAATTCGGTATAAGAGCAAATATAGATATATCTTCTTCATTTGAAGGTGCCAATAAGATATGTGGCAATACACATTTCAAAGGGTATATGGGATATGGTTCATATATAGCATCTGATGGATTCTTATCTGGTAAAATAGGACGCTTTACTTCTATAGCTGGAAAATGTTATGTTATAGTAGGACGTCATCCTTATAAAGAGCCATTTGTAACCACCTGTCCCATGTTTTTCTCTTTAATGAAACAAAACGGATACACATTTGCCAATGAACAACTTTATGATGAATTTAAATATGCAGAAGAAAATAGCTATGTAATTGTAGGCTCGGACTGTTGGATAGGTCATGATGTAAAACTTATTGAAGGTGTAAGAGTTGGGGATGGAGCTGTAGTATTAGCTGGTGCTGTAGTTACAAAGGATGTTCCATCCTATTCTATAGTCGGTGGTGTACCGGCAAGAATTATTGATTATCGTTATGATGAAGAAACCATACAATTCCTTTTAAAAACAAGATGGTGGGATAATGATATTGAGTGGATTAAGGACAATTGGAAGTTGATGACGGATCTTGATGCTATAAAAGGATATTATGAAGGTTGTTTTAATGTAAATGAGTATTAATAGGACAGTTATATCATTAAAAAGTTCTATAAAAACAAATAATCATTTATAAAGTTTAAGCAATGAAATACATTATTTTCTTTTTTGTATATGCTATAGGTAATATTATTAATCTACAAATAATAGGGACCCTTACTCTTACAGATTTACTTATCTTTATTCTCTTCATTATACAGTTGATAAGAGGTAAGGTCTATAAAACAATATGTAGCGAAAGAGCATTCCAATATATAACAAAATTGTATATAACCCTATTCTTTATTCAGTTCTTTACTGAAATATTGGTAAATAATGAGATTAACAATATGCTGAAAGGATTGGCGGTTACTGTTTTCTCGTTTATCAAGATTCCAATCTTATGGTCTATCATTATTAAAGAGAAAAATAATATCCTATGGCTATTCCTATTTACCTGTATTGTAAACTTCTTGGCTATTGATAATGAAGATGCTGTTACAGCTGCAGATGTTATGAGTGGTGAAAGTTTTTCTTTTTTTAAATTCAAGATTGCTCCTTTAATTGGTGAAGCATTAGTAATATTGACATTGATAAGAAAACGTTCATACGACTTTATACTGTTTATTATAGCCGGTATTTTTTGTATTGTTTTAGGAGCAAGAAGTACAGGACTTATGATATTTCTTACAGGAGCGACAGCTTTCTTTTTCATTAATAATAAGAAAATAGAGAAGAAAGTTTTAATAAAATGGTCGATAATAGGTTCCATAGTTTGTTATGGGTTATTTGTTGTATATGTGAATGCTGTTTTGTCCGGTGATATAATAGGAGGAAACTCAAGTTTTCAGATTAGAAATGCAAGGAATCCGTATAACCCTTTATATGTTTTATTGTCAGGAAGAACGGAAAGTCCGGCTTCAATTGCAGCTATAGCAGATTCTCCTATCATTGGATGGGGAGCATGGGCTGAGGATCCTAACTTGAAATACCATATTATACAGATGCAGTTTCAAGACGAAAAATTAGATCCATCTTGGGGGGAAGTAAATATAATACCTGCGCATTCTGTTGTTTTACAAACAGGAGTCAATAATGGAATATTTGCAATGATTGTAATATTTATGATAATATACTTTTTTATAAAAAAAGGTGCGATTTCTCTAAATAAAAATAATCCATATTTATATTTGGTTTTATACTGTATATTTCAGTTAATATGGAATGGACTTTTTTCTCCATTAAATCATTTCAGAGCAAGTTTCCCTATTTACTTTATATGTTGTTTCTATTCATATAAGTTTATGCGATACCAACTGAAAAAACAAAAAGAAAAAAAACTACAAAAACAATAAGTAATGAATAATAAGATTTTAGTTATTACTGCAACGCTTGGTGATAGAGACACACTAAAAAGGACAATTGAATCTGTGGCATCAATAGGAAAAGATGATGTAAAGCATATAGTTATCGCTCCCCAAAATAAATGTGAATCTATCTCGAATATGTATAATATAACTTGTATTCCTGAACTGGAAGGGAAAAAAGGAATATATGCGGCAATAAATCATGGTTTTCAAAATTATGCTACTGATTATAAGTATATTACTTTTATAAATGATGATGACTTTTGGCTACCGGAATACAGAGTACTTATTGATACAATTTTACAAGATAAATATGATTTGGTCTATGGTAAAACAAAATATTTTGATGAAAAAGGGAAAGTCATTACGGAACAGAGTTGTTCAGGTAGATTTAAAGATTTTGTACCATTGTTAAGAGCAGGTGTTGTCATGTTGACACAACAAGCTACAATTATCAAAAGCGAATGGTATTTTAGATTAAATGGTTTTGATGAAAGTTACAAATTGGTAGCTGATTCTAAATTTTGGGCTCTCCTTTCTTTAGGAAATATAAAATATAAATATTTCAATAAATGCTGTGCCGGATATACTATTCAAGAAGGACAATTATCATCTGACCGTATAACTCAGAATATAGAAAATCAGAGGATGTTGAATGAATTACCTCAAAAGTCTATATTTATTATATTCGTAGCCAAAGTGATGTTCAGACTTTATAACTTGAATTTATATTTAAAAAGGTTGTTATTTAAAAGGAAATTAGATAATCCATTCTGTTAGATAATAATAAATATTGTGATAATGTTAAAACACATCTTAGAATGTCATTATGAAAATACTCCATTTTATACCAAGTATTGACCGTTCATCGGGAGGTATAGGCGCATACATGCAGCTACTTTCCAAAGAGTTGGGGAAATTATGTCAGTTATATATAGTTACTGAAAAATCTGACAATCCTTTGCCTATAGAGAATGCCAAGGTGATTACTATTCCTTCAGGT
>CASFFJ010000122.1 GCA_949293915.1 uncultured Christensenella sp. | reverse complement strand
TGCAATTATGGATATCTTCCCTTATGCCAAGGCTGGAGTAAACCTTGAGGATTTCCTACCTAATTGCTTTATTACAGATTCCATATACCTGGAAGATTATAGGGGAGTTAATATTTATATCTCTCCTGAAGCTTTCATTACCTTTATTAAGGATTGGAGACAGGCAGTTCCTCAATTTAAGCTTTTCCCTTGGGAAATCAATAATTGGATTGCAAGCTACTTACAAGGACTTTTAGCTTTTGCCAAGGTAAATAATGAGCATACCTATGATGAAGTCTTTATGCCAGAGGAGATTGTTCTTAAGCATATAGAAGCTGTGCTAAAGGATTTTCCTAATTATCCTGAGAATCGCGTTATCAACTTTCCTCAGGGACCTCTTGGTATTGAGGTTAGCTGGAAGATAGAAATAGCCTTATATAATATGCTTCATAAGCAGGATATCTTTTATGAAGATGAGCTCAATGTCTATATCCAGGATAATATCAAGAGAATGAAAGAGCAAATGGCTATGCTTAATTACCATACTAAGGCTCCTATTGTCAAAATCAATCTACCCTTAAATGATAAGGTTAAGCTTACCAATATTGACTATTATAATCCAGATTCCTTCCTCTATTTCTATAACCCATTCTCAGAGGAAAGAATTAGAACCAATTACCTACATATAAGGAAATGCCTACAAGCTTATAAGGAGCAATATGACAGTCTTATCAATCCAACCCTCTTTTAGATGTAATTTCAAGTGTCCTTATTGTTATCTTGGTTCCCTGAGGACAGATCCTCAAATCCTTGATTTAGCCTTATTAGAACAGCGATTGCAGGAGCTCACCTCTAATATCTATATAGAATGTGTAGACATATTTGGTGGGGAAATAGGCCTATTACCTATGAATTATCTTAGGAATTTAATAAATCTCCTTAATAAATATCTAACACAAGGTCAAGATATTAACCTTACCACCAACTTTAGCAATATTAGAATCCTTAGATTGGTCAAGGAATTTGAGGATACTTGCAATGTAGGCTTAGGACTTAGCTATAATTTTGAGAGACAAAACTTTGAGGATATTGACCTATATTTAAGGACAGGTAAGGATTTTCCTAAAAGATTATGTACCTTAATGGTAGTTCTGCCCTCAATTATCAAATATAATATATTTGCTTTGTTGAATCTTTGTCAGGCTTGGTATAAGAACTCAGGGACTGAGATATCCTTTATTAGATATTTCCCCTCTATATATAATAATAAGGATTATGAGGTTAACAACCAATTATATGCAGATTATATGAAAGCCTTGCTCTTTACCTATAAGAAGGCTAATTATTCTTTCCCCTTAAATAATCTAGCTCAATTAGCAAATCCAGGAGATCCAAGCCTTAATTCTAATATCTTTATACAGCCAAATGGCAATTATGCCTGGATTCAATATGATAATAATAGGGAATATTTCAAGGAATCCAATAATTTTAAGGATTATCAAACAGCTATCCTCAAAGAGCAGGAGCAATATCAGCAGCATTGTATTCTATGCCCTTATTATAATAGATGCTTAGCTGAGCACCTTAATTTTAACAGCTTAAAGAATACCGAATGCTGTGGCTTGAAAGGCTTACTAACCTGGAGAGATCAAGGAGGTTTATATGGTAAAGATTTATGTCAAAACAACTGAATCCTGTAATTTGCATTGCAAACATTGTTATATCAACGATTTTAGGAATAAGACAAGCTTCTTTGATGAAGATCAAACCATTAATTGGCTTAAAGAATATTTCAAATTCTATAATTTTAATATAGGAGATATATTGATATCCTTTCATGGTGGAGAGCCCTTCCTATGTCCTTTACCTAAGATGCAAAAGGTGGTTGATGCCTTTCCTGAAGTCAGCTTTGATGCTACCTCTAACCTTTGCTATTCTTTAACTCCTGAAATCCTTGACTTCATTCAAAAGAATTTCAAGGATTCCTTTATAAATAATAAAGCGTTTATAAAGACCTCCTGGGATTATAAGATAAGGTTTAGAGATGGTAAAGAACAAGGCTTATGGTGGTCTAATGTTAAAACCCTTATAAAGGAAAATGTTTTGGTTAAGCCTATTATTTGCTTAACCTCCATTCTTATTAATGAAATCAAACCTTGGGTTCTCCTTAAAATATTCAAGGATAATGGTATATCTTTTATAGATTTTGAAAGATTGACAGAAAATACCACAGAGGATAAATCCTTATTACCAGATCTGAAAGCTCAAGATGATTATCTATATAATCTATG
>CASFFJ010000121.1 GCA_949293915.1 uncultured Christensenella sp. | reverse complement strand
TTTTTCTACAAAAAATTAGAGTTTTGTTAGTAAAAAGTAGAAAATAGGAGTGTTTTTAAAAAAAAGATGATGTATATTATGTTTTTATCAAAATACAAAAGTATATTTTTATTATTCTTTTATATATTTTTATTATAACTATTTGAAAAATATAGATTTTTAGGAAAGTTTTCCTTGACTTTTGGGGTGATTTGTGTTATTATTTGGTCGATTAGCAGGCACCGGTGTATCCGGTGTTTTTTTGTTAATCTTTATATGATGACAATTTGTAACTCCTGATATTTCAAAGGCTCTACCGCATGGTGGGGCCTTTGTTTTCGGGCGTTTTTTATTATAATAAAATGGAGAAAAAGAAATGTCTAACCATATTAAAATACAGGGCACCAGTCCACGAATACAATATGTGGCGGACGGAAAACTAAACGCTTATGAATTTCCGTTTGTTATTTTCAACCCATCGGATATTAATGTTTATTTTAATGATAAAGTGCAGGATTTAAACACCTATACGGTTGCAATGAGCAAAAATACAGAAGGTGGGGAAGTCTCTTTTGAAACAGCCCCCGCCTCGGGCACAATTATTACCATTGTTCGCAATTTAGCCATTAAACGCACAACCTCCTTTCAAGAAGGCGGTGCTTTGCGAGCCAAGGTTTTAAACAATGAGTTTGATTATCAAATGGCCTGTCAGCAACAAATAGCGGACAGTTTAAACAGGTCTATGGTTTTACCGCCTTATGCCGTTGATACAGATGTTGATTTAACCTTGCCCACGCCCAGCGCGGGAAAAGCCATCGTATGGAATGCCGATGGTACAAACTTGGAAAACTCGGCCGTAAAAATCAACGAATTGGAAAGCACCTTAAAGGGCTATAAAGAAAGCGCTGAATTATCCGCCACCATTGCTGCGGAAAAAGCAGATATTGCGACAGATAAAGCAGAAACAGCCATAGAAAAAGCAACAGAAGCAACGGCAGCCGTTGCCAACAAAGCTAACACAGCTATGGACAATTTGACAACCTCTGGAAAAAAAGTTCTTGTCGCCTTAGGAATGCCGGATTATTCTTCGGGTATTTCTGTGCCAGCTACACAAGGTGGAACTTATACAGCCCCCAGCGATGGCTTATTTATTATTGGTGGAGATGTTGCAAATACTTACCAATACTATGTAATTTCCATTTTGGATGCGGAGGACGTTGAAGTTGTATCTAACTTCGGAAATATGGTTAGATACCAAAACCAGCTTGGTTCAGCTGCTAGCGTGATGTGTCCTCTACCAAAGGGGTATAAAGTGAAGTTCGTATCTGTTGCAACACCAACACTCTGTGCATTTTATCCGATGAAAGGAGTTTAAGATGAAAAAATACGCAAAAATTGAAAACCAAGAAACAAAAGAATGTTCGGTTGGCTTGGGAACAAATGCCGCTTTTTACAAATCCATTGGTATGACAGAAATGGAGGTAGAGCAGGCCTATAATGGTCGGTGGTATCTGGAAGGATATGTTCCCCCAAAACCTGAACCAACCTATGTGGAAAAACGCTTGGCTGAATATCCCAGCTTAGCTGATCAATTGGATATGATTTATTGGGATAAGCTCAATAACACAAATTTGTGGCAAGAAAAGATTACTGAAATTAAAACTAAATACCCGAAAGTATAACTAAATGGGAGCCCGTCTTCACCGACGGGCTTTTTGCTTTAAAATATAACGATGACCAAATAAAAGCAAAATATAACTTTTACTTTTTGCCGTTTTTTCCTTAAGTAATTTTATAAATCCCAAAGAAAAAAGGGCTTTTGAATAGCGTTGGCAATTCTGTCCTTTGTTAGGAACACGGAAGTATTTAAATGGGCCTTGATGCATTAACCAAACATATAAGCTGCCATTACAACGTCCTCCCATAAAGAAAGAACATTTAGATAAAATAAATAAGGAAGTAAGGTATTCCAAAGCCAATTAATAATGGTGATTTTTTCGGTTAGAAGATATTTCAAATAATAGTTTTTCTTTCTCTTTTGAAGAATAACGATACTGACCATTATCTAACAACTGGTTTCCAAAGGTGTTTTTAAATAATTGATAGGCCTCATCATCTTCCGTAGCCAGATATATCTTTTTGATTTTAGGGTTCTTTTTTAAAAATGCTTTAATATTTTCAATAAATTGATTAACACTGGATTGTGCATATTCAAATTTTGCTTTGTTGGAATTATAATCTGTTCCGCGATATAGCACTCCTAAAATTTCATCAAAGTGAACATCTTTTAAAATTTTTGAACTTTCCTTTTTTAAGTAATCCTCAGTCTCTTTATTAAGGCGAATATATTTGGAAAAATTTTCCTTTATGTCTTTTTGACGCGCCGTAAGAATATCGTCTTCTGTTTCCGGAATATCACCAGAATTTACAATGCTGGTTTGCTCATCCACAATATGAGTATCAGGGGAAATGATGACACTTGTTTCAGAAGTAATATCATTCAAGTTTTTTTGCATAGGTTGTTCAAAAAAATATTCCCAAGAATTATCATGATATTTCCTGTCATCCTTAAAATACAGATTATCATAATGCTTGAAATCAACGATAGGAACATACCCATTTTGAAAAGCGTATCTGACATGGTTATACACAGAAGTAAGTAATGAAACCAAACCACAGCCATAGCGTGCTAATCCTATTACATAAATTTTTTTCATTTCTTTTTCCTTTTTAAAATAATTTTTTTACCGAAAAGTTCTAAAATTTTTGACTTTTGATTTAAGTCATGTTGACGATAAATTTTCAAAAATCCAAAATTTAAATATGTTTTTTTTCTATATTTTACTGCATAAAAGGTTTTTTCAAACTTTGTATTTTGAACACATTTTTCTTCATATTCAAAAGTCTTTTTTTCCATATCAACCATTTTTTTATTTTGTTTTACTGTATTTGTTGCATGCCATCTATAATAAAAAGTTGGTTTATCAATATATTTCATTTTTGCATATTTGGCTATCTGCAACATCATCCAATGGTCTTCCAAGGGTGCTTCTCTCGTAAAAGGACCTATTTTATCTAAAACATTTTTCCGGATTAAAAAACCATTGGGAATGTGGTTGGATCTAAGTAATTTTTGATAAGTACCAAATTTATTGGAATTAAAATCTGTTTTAGTGAGTTCCATCAAACATTCTGAAAAACTAGTCCACTTTGCTATGTGTTTATCATAAACAATATTTCTATTTTCATCCCAATAGCATTGTTTCCCAGTAGAGTCCATAATGAAATTTTTACCAACAACTAGGCCGATAGAGGCATCTTCTTCTACAATTTGAAACATATCTGAAAGAGCATTAGGTGTATATTTATCATCCGATGCAATCCATGCGATATATTTTCCTTTTGCCAAGGCCACTAAGCGATTGAGCGTGATACAGGTACCTTGATTTTCTTGCGTTTGATAAAGGAAGCGAACGAAACGTTTTTCGCATTCTGGGGCCATTTCTTTAATTTTTTGAAAAGTTCTATCTTTGGAACCATCATCAATCACAATCAACTCTATGTTCGGATAAGTTTGGTCAATAACAGAACGAATCGCCTCTTGCACATAGCATTCGTGGCTATACGCTGGTATAATAACAGAAATTAATGGATTAGACATGATATTTCTCCCGCAGTTTTTTTCTCATTTTTCTAAACGGACAATTCTTAATGATAAATTGTACCCATAAATTTTTTGGAGAATGGGAAACAAATGAAAGTTCCATATCATCTAAAAAATGCCATTCATAATTTGTCTTTGTAAAATCATAATCATTCATTTCACGGCTAAACCTATACAAGGTTATTCCCCTATAAATCTGTTTTTCCGTTTTAGGACAATTGAATGAAACGATCATAATTTCAAAATTCTTATGAGGATATAATAAGTTGAGTTTTTTCATTAAATATTGAAAAGGTTTCAAGTTGACTTTAAATGACGTGGAAAAAATAAAAAGTATCTTCTTGGATTTTGTAATTTGCTCCAATAAACGTAAACATCTTCTTTTTATGGTTTGGGTAACCTTATTGTATTCAGTTTCATCTGTCACTTTTTTATGAAAATGATTAGCCCAGATAATTTTCAAATCTTTTTCTTCGTATTGTACACATTCAGGATGAGACAGATTTATGGGTAACTCAATCAAATTTTCTTTTAATAAAAGATTCTGAAAATGATTTTTAAAGCTATCTGCTATCTTATAAATGGCCTTCTCCTCTTTAAAATAAGTCCAATCAAAAGGATATGAAAATAACCGTAGTCCTCGCAGGCGTAAATTATGGGCTGCACCGTAGTTGGGGGGGGGGGGGCGCGGCCGGCAGCGGGGCTGGGAGTGTGAGGGGGGGGTTGGGGGTGGGGTGGGAGGGGGGCGCGTGGGGGG
>CASFFJ010000120.1 GCA_949293915.1 uncultured Christensenella sp. | reverse complement strand
TTTGAAAAATCTTGAAATTCATCAATTAAAAGGAATTTTATATCTTTAATTTTTATAGATTTTTTACCTATAGTTATATTACATTCACCTTGGGTTTCATGGATTTTCCCAATGGCTCTAATCATTATATTTCCAAAATCGGTTTTTCCCTCTTCTTTAAGTTTTTTGGGGTATTCATCATATAACATTATTGACAGCTTTATAAATTCTTTATTTCTTGTACTAAGTGCAATATTATCTATTTGGGATTTTATGTTGTTTGGGCTAAATCTTTCTTTTTCTGCTCGTTGTATAAATTGGGCAAAACCTAATGCAACTTTATCCTTATATTTACGTTCGATTTTATTTAAAATTTCTTCTTTAGATAGTTTTTTACATTTGATACCAACTGCTTCAAGTCTATGTTTAAGAAGTTTTTCAAAATGCTTCCTTCCATTTGCTAAATCAATAATAGATGTTTCTACTAATATTTTTCCTTTTTGTTTACAAAGATTTCTCTTCCATATCATTTCATTATAATATTCATCCCATGTTTTAACCCAATATTTAGGCACTTTTTTAAATTTGTCATTTTCATCAATTCCCCAATGTTCCAAAATAATTTCTTGCTTTGAAATATTATCAAATATAGTGAAATCTGGCTTATATAACTGCGAGTTATTTTGAGTAAGAAGCTTTTCATATTTATAGTTGATATTATGTTCAAATAAAAAATCTGCAATCCACTTTTCGCCATTTGATTTAACTTTAATATTATCTAATGTGATTTTTCTTTTATTTCTATAATATTCATATAATGTGTTTTTGGAAAAATCTTTAGATAATAATTCTTGCATTTCTATTGGGTTATCTTCACGATAAAGATTATAAATTCTTTCTTCAAAATTTTGATTCCAAATGTTTTTACTAATATATAGTTTTTTAATAAAGTTTGTTAATTGATTATTCGAAGCATCTATAAGAATTTCTTCTTTAGGATGAATTATTCCATAAGCAAGGCTATCAAATGTCCTTGCTATTATTTTCTTGTAATTAAAATTTGAATTTATACGAGTAGTAATTTCTTGAGCCGCTTTTGTATTGAAAGCTAAGATCATTATTTCTTCGGGGTTGATATTTTCTTTTTCAATGGCAAAAATGGCCCTACACGCAATAGTTCTTGTTTTTCCAGAACCTGCTCGAGCAGTTATCAAAATATTTTGGGATTCTTTTGCTATTGAATTTGTCTGTTCTTCATTAATCTCAATATTCTTGACGTTTTTAAAATATTCTTTTATATAATGTGATTTTAATTCCAGATATTCTGTTTTTTTTATGTAATTTTGATTTCTATCATAAAAATTTCTACAGCTAATAAAATCATATTTCTGGAGCTTTTTAGATATTTGGTCTAATATTTCATAATACTTTTTTATTTCAATATTTAATTTGTTATTGAGGGAATTTATAAAAGTTATTGCATCTTTATCTTGTCTAACCAGTAAAAATATTTCTTTTTTTACTATATTTATAATTTCATCAATTTTTTCTAGAGATTTAGTTTCTAAGGCAAGGTTAAAAGCTATATTAAAATTTCTACTGTTTATTAACTTATTTATTTGTTCATCTTTATATAATTGTTTTTTATCCTTTATATAGTCTTTTATTTCTTCATATGCTTTAACTGGTAGTTGTTCTTTTGCTTTCCTAAGAATTATATCAACAGTATTATTATTTGTATTTAATGCAATATCGATATCTTTTTTGATTGATTTGATATGGTTACATAATGAACTTTGTAATTGATTTAAAATATCCGAATATTTTTTTGAATCTTTATTGTTAATTATTTCTAATATTTCATAGGCAATTTTATAGTTGTGCATATATTTTTCTAATTTAATACGTATATAGGAGATTCTATCTTGAATATCTTCATTTTCACCTTTTTGTTTCATTAAAATAGAAATACATTTATAGGTACGTTTATAGTCAAGCCTTAAATTGTTTTCTAAATCTAGTTCAAATTTATTTAATATTAATAATATATCTTTGTTAGTCATATTTAAATTATAAACAAAAATCTAATTTTATAAAAACTAAAACTCCCCATTTTTTATTTCAACATCCAAATTGTCTGCTATTATTTTTAATTTTTATATGTTCCATATATTATAGCAAATTTATTTTTTACATGTTTTATATTCAATATATGAAAATACAAAACCGGAATTACCAATTAAGATATAATACAACTC
>CASFFJ010000119.1 GCA_949293915.1 uncultured Christensenella sp. | reverse complement strand
GACAGTTAAACTCATCTCTCCTGTAGCTATCGAAGAAGGTCTTCGTTTCGCTATCCGTGAAGGTGGAAGAACTGTAGGTTCTGGTGTCGTTTCTAAAATTATTAAATAGTTTTAGCGCCAAAATTTAAACGATTAACTTCGTTACTACAAAAATTCTAGACACTCATTATCGAAAGATAAGTCGTGCCTAGAATTTTTTTTGTGCCTTGTTACTCATTTAAATTACATTAAACTGGAGGGTTGCACATTACACTTATTATCGAAAGATAACTCATGTTTAGAGATTTTGTAATGTATTTTTGCCTAGTTGTATAAAATATATAATTTAAGTTATAAATTGCATTTATTAAATATATATGGTATAATCAAATTATATAATGTTTGATAATTATTGCAAGTGTAAAAAAATATAAAAAGGAGAATTATATGAAAAAAATAAATTTGTTATTAGTGACAATTTTATCTTTTTTATTTGTGTTTCCATTGACAGGCTGTTCATTAAATAAAAATAAAAAATCTTCAGAAACATATTCACGAACATATTCACTATCTTTGTCATATATGGAGGATTTGATGATTGATAACACAAATGTTACTGCTTATGGGATAAAAAAATCTTCCAATAGTTCACAAATAAATAAAGTGTCTTTAATGAATGTAAGTTTAGTTAATGATAAAAAAGAAGAAAATAATAATACCAAATATTATTTATATAAAACCACAGAGAATTATGAATATGGTAATGTTGAATATAATGAAAATACCATTACAAGAGTAACTTTCAAAAAAAATTCTAGTGTTACAGAAGATGTTTATGATAAAAATGGCAATTTAATAGATTCTTCCACAGAAATTACGCAAGATGAAATAGATGCACAAATTAATAAAATATATACTACATCAAAGTATACATTTATGCAATTTATAATAATTGTAAATAATGATGGAGTTTATAGTTATTACGATGAACAAGGTAATTTAAAATCAGAAAAAGTATATGTTAGGCCAACCAGTTTGGTTTATGATGAAAACGGTGTTGCTGATTTTGATAAAACAGACTACTATAGCAGTAATTTAACGGCTTCATTTATTATTGATAATAGCACTGGTTATATATATAAAATTGATGGTATATATATAAAATCTTTTAAAAATGATTTAATTGTAGATGATAAAGGTTATTATTATACAATAAAGACTGATTCAAATAATAATTTAATTTTTACAGATGTAATGCCAAATAAAGATATAAAGGTAGAAAATGTATTTACAGATAAATATGGTTGGGTATATGTATTAAATGATACAATGAAATTATTAGATAGTGATAATGAAATTATTTATTTGCGTGGAGTTAGTGATATACCAGGATATAATCAAACCGATGGTGTTTGTATGACTAAACTATATTATGATAATGATGATATAGTTTATATTGGAGAGTATTATGGAGTTGGTGTAGAGTATTGTAAATTAAAATATAAAATTGTAGATGGTAAATTGGAAAATGTTAACAATAATAAGCTGATATCTGGATTATATAGTATTGATGTAGAAGGATCCCCATATAGATTTAGTGCTATGTATAAAGATTTATATATAGTAGGTAGTCCGAAAAATGAATTTGTTTTATCAACAAATTTAATTTACACATATGAGAGAGAAAATAAATTAATAGTAGATATTGGATATAATGGCTCTTATAGGTGGTTTGATGAAAATTATGATTTTCTATTATTAATAGGTAATGATGGTCTGTATTATAAGAATATTGATTTAGAAATGTGTTGTAATGAAGTTGTTAACATAACTGTTTCGGATTTTATAAAATTTACAGATAAAAATCTAACAAAAGTAGAAGACTATTATTTAACGGTAGGAGATGATCAATACAAACAGATAAATGTGTATAAAGAAAATGATTTTTATACAACAAAGTATTATAAAGTTATTAGAGAAAATAATGAATTAAAGTTGGTAGAGTTAAATTCAAAATCATATGATGATAATATATTTATTTTTCAACCAATTAATAAATAATTTTAACGATAAAATTTAAGCAATCTAATGCGAAATATAAAAAAATCTCAAACAGTCATTTACGTTTAGTAAACTTCTGCTTGGGATTTTTTTTATTTCTTTTATATAAAAATTAAATATTGAAAAATTATTTTTAACTTAAATTATTAATAATTGGCACATTGTGTTTTGCTAAAAG
>CASFFJ010000118.1 GCA_949293915.1 uncultured Christensenella sp. | reverse complement strand
GTTGCAGGTGGCACTGCTATTGCAGTGAACACACCTCAAATTAAAGATAAATTAAACGTAAGTTTTGACGGACAAACAATCGTTGGAGTTGAACAACCTTCAACTCCTGAAGTTTCGCCTGAAATTGAAAAACTCGGTTATGTAACTGTTGAATACATTAACGGAGATGATTCCACAATAGCGCTACAAAAGAAAGGAAGTGCAATTGAACGTTTTAACACTCCCACAAAAGACGGTTATGTGTTTATAGGTTGGTCAACAACTCAAGACGGCAAAAATATGGTTGCAAACGTAGAAGAAAATTGCAAACTCTACCCTGTTTTTGTTGAAGATGATGGTCGTACTCTTAACCTTATTTTAGATTCGGGTAGTAGTCAGCATTCATCTATCTCAGATTTTAATATTTCTGGATTTAATTATTCAGGAAACAACTATGATTCGGGAGTTGCTGGTATTTCAACTTCTCCTGATGAAATTATTTTAACATCAGATATTAACCCTGAAACAACGTATTATGCGGTATGGCATTTTGCTCATACTGATAGAATTTATTCTATGAATGACGCAGAAGATTTGCGAGCATATTTAGATATAGGCGAATCTGCCTTTTATTCAATAAATGTTCACAAAGTTGACGGAACAACTGATAAAATCGAAGTTAAAAATTATATTCCTATAAGTTACGACGTGCACATAGGTGATAATTTCTATATGTGTAATGGTCTTGCGTCTACTGCAGATAGTACAGAGACAGTACAAGATTTCATAGACGGTGGCGAATATTACCCATTTTATACGGACTTTAGCACAGGAATGCTAATAAGTTTCAATGAAATGCAAAGTATTTATCAATCATCTTCTATAGAAATTACTGTTTATGGTGCAGACGAGCTCAATTATATGGGTACGTCAGGTGAGTTCAGTTTAAATCATATGCACTTAAAAACCAATTTAGGAACATATTGTGCAATTGGTTTAACTACTAACCCTACTAGCAATACACCTGAAGATATAACATTTACCTCTGACGTTACTGAATATTACCCTGTATATAACATACCAAACACTACTACTAATTTAAGTTATTCAGAAATGAAAGCATTGTATGAGAGTTTTTCGGCAAATGTAACTATACATTTAGCAAATGATGAAACTTATACAGGACCCGTAGAAAGCTTTATATTAGAAAACTATGATTTAGATATAGATAAACATTATTATGCTCAGGGAATTTGCGAAAGCGCTGATATAGAAATTCCTAACATAGCGCCTTTCAAAGAAGGTAACGAGTATTATTTGTTCTATAATTGTTGGGAAGATAACGGAGATGGAAATAATTTTTTAGTAACAAAATCTTATAATGAAATACGTGGAATATATATAGGCACTTACTTTGTAACTATTTATTTTGCGGATGGCACTTCTTATAATGGTAATATTGCAAACTTTTATAATGATTTAGTCTGGGAACCTATAACTATAGAAACACAAAATTTCTATTTTGCCGGTTTTACTTCAACGCCTGATTCGACAAGTCCAGAATATGATGATATATATCAATTTGCTAATAATGGAGTATATTACATTCTGTACTCTAATGATAATTTTGAAAATGTCAGTTATAACGAAATATTAGAACTTTATCAATCTAGTCAAACAAATGAAGAAGTTTAAAATTATAATTTTAATAGCACTAGTTGTGGTTGGAGGACTTTTTATAGCCCTCTCTCCTCCTAGTGCGCCAATTATAATGCGAGGTATTAGCCTATGATTTATTATTTCTATGCGCCGTCTGGCCACGGAAAATCTGCATTAAAAACGGCTATGTTAGAACCATATTTAAGAAATGATTTTGTAGTAAATATAGATAAAAAAGGTTTATTGGAGTTTTTAAAATATTCGCCATATGACCGATTGAAAATGGCATACGAGCGCATTGATTACATCAACGAGGCTTATGGTACGAACTTTAGCAAACCAATACACGTGGTTCAGTCTAATGAAACTATTTACACTACTGATAAAGGCAAATTTATTCAAAACTATGATTTGCCCGGTGACAAAATAGGATTATATGACGAATATTACGAAACTTATTGCCCACCGCCTGGCTCAATTATTGCCTGGGATGAAACACAAAAAGAAGCAAGCGGACGCGATAGTTCTTCAATGGATTCTCGCGTCTCATCCCTGCTTCAATTACATAGAAAATGGGGATTAGACATCTTATGTTTTTCGCAACGTTCCACCATTCTTGACTTAAACATTCGAGATAATTGCAAGATTGTTGAAATTGAAAGTATGCACCACAATTGCGATAAATATGGATTTATAAAATCAACAACTTGGAAATTAAAAGTGTTCGATAAGCTAAAAGACCTAGAGCGTTACCTTGCTACAGACGCAAAAACATACAAAAGAACCGAGTTTACATATATAGGCAATGTTTACGAACATTTTGACTCTGACGAGGGCGAAGAATATTTTGTTTATCTCGCAAAAATTCGTGGACTTAACTTTAGAATACGCACGGTTAATCTCACACTTGACGATTTTATTAAAGAACGACCTTATACTCCTCCAGATAATTATAGGAAAGTTACAAAAGCTGAAAAAAGACGTCTTGAAAAAACTAAAAAAGAAGAACACAAAGAGGATGTTGCATAATGAAAAATATTGTGCCAATTAATAAATATTTAGAGTTTTTAGAAGAAAACCACAAAAAACTTGTGGCATATTTTGATGACCTATACAAAGAATTTGCACAATATGAGGGCTATAAAAGACCAC
>CASFFJ010000117.1 GCA_949293915.1 uncultured Christensenella sp. | reverse complement strand
TGCTATTATAACATAAAATCTTTATTTTTGTATTGTTTTTTACAAATAAAAACAGCAAAAAGTTAATTTTGCTGTTTTACGAAATTTTTATAAAATCAGGATAGTTAAGTTTTAATCGTTTTATCTCTTGATCAAATTTGCTATCTTTTAATAGATTTATTTTTATTTTTATTACACCATTAATAACATCAAAGCATCGATTCTTATAAATATACAAAGAACATTCTCTTGATAATCCAAGTTGTTGGCATCTAATAGCAATATGATTAATAGTTCCATATTCAATATAATCATGCCAATCATTTTGTATATACTCTATATTATTTAATTCTTTGTAGCGTTCTGAAAATTTAGAAAAATAATTAGGAATTTTAAATTGCAAAATTTTATCCACTTCATCCAGCACATCATTTATAATTTTATTTATCTGAGCCGAACTTCCAGTATATTCTTGTAAATTAGGTTTTTCATAAGGATAATAAATGCCATTTTGTTTATGATATTCTATAGCTTTTGCTATAATTTCCTTAATTGTGTTTCCAAACATCCATTGAATTATTATAACTGCGTAATACTTCAATCTGTTTTTATTTCCTATATATAAACCAGATTCATATTTATCCCAATTAAATATTTCACTTAGATCAGATAAAAATGAAACAACATTCCCATAATTAATTGTTTCGGGATAATGTAACTTTAAAACCTTAATTGCATAATCTAATCTTTCCATTTCATCACAAGTTGCTAACAGGTCTTTAGGAATATTATTTTGTCTACACTTAAATAAATTTCTGATTTTGTCTATGGTCTCTTCATCTAAAAACTTTTGAAATGCCTCTGACACAACTCCTGGAGTATCTTCAACAATCTCATTCAATAATATGTTTAACGTTTTTCTAGCGAAGCTCAAACTATCATAAGTATCGACACTTCTCTTTTGTAATGATGTTTTCCCTTGCAATAGTGTCTGAACAATATCTTTTTTTCTATTATCTGTAAGCGTATCTAGTGAGAGTTCTTGCATATCCACATCTTCGGAAATCGCCTCCTTATATTCTTTGTTTGCATCTTCCGAAACGCAAAAGACATTGCCAAATAAATTGAAGTCTATCCGCCCTACTCTTCCTATTAAATTTTTGAAACTTGCTCGTTGTTTTGCTTTCAACCACGAATCTTTACTTCCCAATTTTATAAAAAGATTATCAGCAGGGAAATTTACTCCTTCAAGCAATGTTGATGTGCAAAAAATAGTTTTTATAATTCCTTTTCTATATAAATTTTCTATTTTTTCTTTTATCTGAGCCGGCAAATATGCTACATGATATGCTACTCCCTTTATAAGAGTTTGTGTTAAATAACATTTATCATGTATATCTTCTTTTATACTTTTTATCAATTCAACTATTTCCTGTTCGTTAGAAAAATCTGTATCTATAGCATTACAATAATCTATCGCCCACTGAGTAGCATCTTTTCGAGAATTACAAAACACTATGTTAGATTTCCCTTCTCCAATAATTTTTACTAGTTGAACTAAACCATTGAAATCTGTCCTTCTGTTTTCTAATTCTTCAAACTCTTTTTCTAAATCATTATAAATATAACTTACATTGTGTGTTATATCAATGATAGTTTTTAATTGATTTACTGGAGAATATCTAAATCTGTTGTATGCCTTATTGCCTTCACTTTTAATTGTTCTTAGATATACTTCAGGATTTGGAATATTAGGACAAGAGAAATTAATTTTTACCCCAAAGTGATCTTTCTCTAATATGTCTATACATTTGTAAAAAAATGGGCTTCTTTCATCCATATCTGAAATTTTATGAGCTTCATCAATAAAAACATGTGATAACTTAATCCCTTTGAACATAGTCAGAAATTGCAAAAGTCTCTCCTGTGTGTAAACCATAATGTAATTACAATTTTCTTTTTCTATAATCGCAGTTGGTGTTTGTATTACCTTATATTTATATTTTACTAAATTTTCATTTAAATCATCTATTATTGAGTTGCTAACCTCATTTATTAATGCCTTGCTTGGTACTACAACAGCAAAATTTTTTTGTTCACCAGCCAAAACACTTTCCTTTATATAGGTTCTTATTAAAAAGGTTTTTCCCATTGAAGTTGGAGCAGAAAAACTATAATAGTCATTCATTTTGATTCTGTCGTATGCTAATTTCTGAGTGTTAATAAAATAACTTTTATCAGAGTTAGGTACACAATAAGAATCCCTTTGAACCTCTTCTTTAATAAACTCCATAACATCTCTATTATAATAACCAGAGAAATTTTTGTCCAGTCCCAGATAATTATTGACATTAGTTAATACTGACCCATTCACATACTGAACCAGTTCATCTCCAAAATACAACTTATTCATCATGCTTATGATTGACTGTGCAATGTTGTTATGAGTATCTCTTTTAGATTCCTCTGTTGACTTAGATAAAATATCTGCAAATCGCAACAGATCTATCTTTTCTTTTGTTGATAAACTTTCTTTTGAGTCAACTTTTATTACGTTCTCAAAATATAAACGGATTAGTTTTTTGTATAATAATTTTAAATATCCGTTTTCCAATATGTCACCATAAATATAATTCCCTAACTCCATCTAAATCTCCTTAAAAGCATCATTAGTTAGTAATTGTTTCATTATATTTTTCTTATCCGTCTTAATATCATTAAATGGCAAAAAATACACATAAAAAGAATAACCCTCAAGTTTATATTTTTTTATGTTTATATTTATATACTTTGCAATTTTTTTAGATAAATTTTTTATTTGCTCAATAGTATTAATACGTTGTTCTTTAAGCGGCAAACTGCTATCAATAATATAATCCGATCCTACAAAAACACCAAAAGCCTTTGTCTTATATGTGTTGGTTTCATAATCTTCTGTCACACTAGGTATAATTAAGTTTTTAATCCTTTCAGCCTCTTCAACTGAAAACGTTTCCTTAAATATTTCTGAATTTACTAAGTCAATATCACAATCTTCTTTTATCTTACTGGACACAATAGAATCAAATGCACTATCTATTGCATCTTTTAATTTATCTTTTAATTTTGATTCACCTATAACTAATTGGTTGTAACTACAATCACCTTTTTTATATTGATAAAAATGGACTCCATCAGCATTATAAACATACTGATTATTATTTGTTTTTAATTCAACTTTTGATAGAATCTTTGGAGCCTGTAGATAGTATTCTAAAAATATATATAACAATATTTCTCCAAGCTCTCCCCCAGCCCCAAAATCACCATTATCTTTTATATCTCTTAATTTACTAATAGCCTTTGAAATTGCCCTTTCTGGATTTTTAATGTACTGTTTCCTAGATAGAGCATAACTTCCAAGGTTATCTTTCAGAAGATTAAACAATTCTTTATAACTAAATTTGTTATTTAATATATTTAACATAAAAATATTTAGCTCATTATTATTTATTAACTCCAGCTTTGTGTCTTGATCTATTTTATAAAAGACTTTATCCGGATCCTGATATTTTGTAATTACGGTCTTCCCAAAACTTGCGTTTGTCATTTAGTTCTCCTTTAATTTCGATTCTTTATTCTCGAAAACAATAGAATAATATTTTGAATAGTGCCCATAGTCATATTGTCTTTGAGTGTCAGAAATAAAGTTTATTCTAATGTAACCGTTGCTTGGATGAAGTTGCTTTATATAATCAAATAAAAAATATTCAGCTTGTTCGATATTATCTAACGAATTAACTAATTCTTGTTTTAAAAAATCTTCATCTCTCCCATAATAAATATTAAACTTCATAAAACACTCAAATACTTATTAAAACAAGTATAGCATAATTTTATTTAAATTTCTATTAGTTTTAACATGATTTTGATCACTTTACTCCACATAGAACCCATAGGCGAATAAATGCCTGTATGTGATGATTTCATGAGTTGGAATGTAGTCGATGAATTTGATATGGTTTGAAAACTTTTGAATGGTTGGTGCTATCTTTTTGT
>CASFFJ010000116.1 GCA_949293915.1 uncultured Christensenella sp. | reverse complement strand
TCTATAGCCGAACCAACGCCCCATCTGCAGAAGGGTATCCATGGTGGTTGTATGCCTGCCAAGGACGCTAACCAGCAGATTCTTTAAGGTCAATCCGCGTGAAATCTTAAACCCGCCTATTACGGCAATATGGGGGTTGGCATCGTAATCCAGTTGCTGGGAAGAACCGGCGTTCAAAGTGACGACCACAATGCGAGCTGCATCTTCTAGGCCAGAAAGAATCGTCTCTACCCAGTATCCCTCACCTTTATCCGCAAAGTTATCGACATACACCGAATGCATCCGTTTATAGATTTCGCTGGTGGAGTAAGATTCCCCTTTCCATACCCTTAGTGCTATTTCATTCCTAAGCTGCTGGACGTAGCTTTCTAGAGCGCCTCTCAATTGAAAGTGATCCGAGGTCTTGGGACTAAGGTTGAAGAGCAAGGTTGTCTGTTCAATGTCCTTCTCCGCACGGCACATCACGTTTGCAATAATGTAGTAGCAAACAGCGTCTTTGAATTCGGAACAAAGTTCAGTTACATCACTAGGATCCGAGACGGAATTTCCGTTGATTTTCACGACGTACTTTTCGCTGTTCCTCAACATTTCCTCCAAGCCGAAGTATTTCTCAGATACGCGTCCTGAACTAAGCCAATAAATAAAGTCCTTTGGGAATAGATCGTTCCCGTAGTCTTTCCGTATGCTCTCTTGATCATTTGTGATGAGAACATTCGCAAATGGCGTGGCCGTGAAGGCCACGTAGTTCCACCTTTTAAACGTTCCTAGCAATTGACGAATTGCCCCGTTAGTGCGGCTGATTTCGCCGATAGCTTTTCTCGTATTAATCGAAGCGTAGTCCGCCTCGTCATCAATAAAGAGAAGGGGCAGCTTGATATCGCGACCCTTCCGCCTGTCATCAATCCTTTCCTTCAAGCCTTCCATGAAGCGAGGGGTCTTCTTCATGACGGCGATATAGATGCCATTGGGCTTATTTTCCGTAATCATATCCTCAATCCGATCGGCATTGAGATTGACGGCACGCCCGCTCAGATCGTCATTCATCGTGGTTAGGAAAATAGGATTCCACTCAGAATCCTCCTGCCCGAACCTCTTTACGGAACGAGTATCGCTTTTGTCCTGCCACCCCTCCCCCGTCGGAATGCCGGACAAGCCCCTTTCAACCCTTTCCTGGGTCTGCTTGCGAAGCTCGTTATCATTTCCAGTAAGAATGATGAAGCAACGGTAACCGGCGTCTATCGCTTTGGCTATAAGGCCAATATAGGTCCCCGTCTTGCCAGACTGAATATCGCCGATTACCAGGCCTCGCCTTCCGTCCGCCCAGCCTGAAACACTATTTGGATCGCCAAGCGAACCCATGATGCACTTTAGGTCTTTGTCCAATGCTTCTAAAGAAACTGGCTCATATTCAGATTCCACCAAATAGTCGCGATAACGCGACCAAAACCTCTGCTTGGGATTCGTATCAAGCCAGCGGGAATACCATTCGGTGTCATGTGGTGTGCCATGATCCAAAAGGAGGACGCCATATTCGTCCCCAGAACTTTTCATCTGAACTAGCCTGGCGATTTGGCGGAAAACTAGGTCTTTGTCCACACCTGCCTCATTGATGTGGAAGACATCATAAATGACATCAATGGCTTCCCTAATCTCCTCTTCCGTAAAGCTATAGTCGACTGGCTTATCAGAAGCGAGAAGGGTGTTCACCAAGTAAGCGACTTTTTCAACGCTCATCATCGGATAATGCTCCTTCCAACATAAGAGCAAGATTTCTCTCGTCTAGATTATGAAACATGCCGACCAGCGTCCTGATAATTTCTTCATAACTCCTACCAGCCTTATGCATAGAGTTATATAAGAACAAGACATAAGAACGCATCTCATCATCAATAGGGCTAGAAGAGTCAAGGTCAAGCCTGCCTGTTCGCTCTTCGTCTACGATGTCCCTGTATGGGATATAGCGTGTGAGGTAGCTCAGATAGCGCTCGAACTCCCTTTTCTGATCTACGCTAAGTAGGTCTGAAAAAGCCTTATAGGCTGCATTCTCTGGGTTCACAGAGACGACGTTCTTCCCGTCGCGCGTCCTCTTCAACATCCAGGGATAGACAGGATTGTCGTTAATCACGCTTGCCCGATGATTTACTTTTCTGTGGGCGCTGGCAGTGCATTTGGCGATAAGGCCGCTCAACTGCGCAGATATATTCGAGGGGAAAGAGAAACATTCTTTTTTGACGTCCGTCCCAAAGACGAAATCCAGTTCCGCAGGAACGTCCACCTTTACCCTGACTAGTTCCCCAACGTCCGTACGCGCCGGTGTAAGGCCTCGTGGCCAAAAAGCCCACCGAATAAGACGGTCGTTCCTGTAGATATAGAACCCGCTCAACTTACGGAAATTATCTTTGTTGGAGTCGCCGCAAGCACGGACCAAATCCTGTCCGCCATCCCTTTCCAGATCTGATTTGCAGGGCAACACAAAGGGCTGTACATAAATGTCCTTGCATGTTCCATCCCCGGCAGCAACTGGCAATGTTTGAACAGGGTAAACCTTGGTCTTTTCGTTAGTTTCTAGGAAGGGGTCGATATCCGAAACAGGAATGTCTTGGACAAAGATAGAAACAGCACCCCGCCTCCTCACGAATCTTTGGAAAACGAGTCCGAGGTAATCCCTCAGCAATATGAGGGAACGATTGAAGGCGACGCGAAACTTTCTTCCCTCCGCCTTCTTGAGGACATCCAGGTCGCGCCACAAAACCAAGGTTCCATGGTTGAGCGACATCAGACGGGCCGCGGCGGGATACAAAGCCGCTTCCGATTCATCGAACAGCGTAATCTCCCAAGGATCTATGCATGCGTCTACCTCAGCCCTCGTCAAGTTCCACTCGGCGCCAAGGAAAAACCCATCCCTCTTCGTCATTACAACCAAATCTTGGCACTGGGAAATGCTTGCGGTCTTGAGCCCCATCCCAAAACGACCAAGATCCGTATCCTCGCGCTTTAAGGATGGGGGTTTCGCTCCTAGTCGCATCGCGCACAGCAAGGTTTCCTCGTCCATCCCGAAGCCATCATCAAGTATCGCGACGTAATCCATGCCATTTTCAGGCTGGGGCTCTCCGAACACCTGAATGTTCCGAGCGCCGGCAGAAATGCTGTTATCCACAATATCGGCAATTGCAGAATCGAAGCGATAGCCGATAGAACGCAGGGACTCAAGGAATCCAGCCGCCGGTTCAACTCGGGCCTTCTTTAACATGTAGGAATATTAATCCCCCTTAAGATTGATTCAATACACCCGTTTGGTTATGTGATCATGAGCGGCCAACTCTCCGCCCAAACTCCCCGCAAGACCATTCCTCCCGTAGCTGAGGAGGGCTGATGCCTCTGCCTCCAGGAGGAACTCGATCGCCTCCCTCGACGCCCCGTCGGCGTCCAGGTCCGCGCACACCGAGGGCGGATCGATCGCCCCGGCGTCGATGCTGACCCTGTCGAAGATGCTAAAACCCATTCGGTTCTTCCTCCTTGCGAATGTCAACGACGCAATTGTAGGAAGAGCCTTTTGCACGCCTAGGGAAAGGCACCCGCTTGGGCGGCCCGAGGATTTCGCCGGCGCTAGACCACAGACTATTGTGGAGCACCTTAAAAACTTCCATGCAAGGCTCGGAAGGGGAAGCCCACTCCAGCGTTTACACAAGATTATGGCTACTTAACTTACGTCCTAATAAAGGCGCAATCTACGGGAAACTAATCCACCATAAAGTATGTTTTAACCGACTCTTGCCTAAGGCTCAAAACCCCTTGGTAATCAAACTTCTTGATGTTCGGAACATCATCTTTGACGTTGGTCACCAAGATAAGTGTGTACCGATCGTGATAATGCTTCATGAAGTCAATTTCAGCCTTAGACATGTAAAAGTACTCCCTTGATCCAGAAGTGGACTTCACCTCGACGTACTTCTTGATGCCATCCTCGAAATATTCGATGTCATAGGGTGTGGTCGCATACAAAGAGCTCGTATGAACAGGGTTTTCAATCGATCCGCCAAGAATGTTTTGAAGATTGCCATAAACGTAATCTTCGCCACGCTTCCCAATTTCCCTTCTTGCCTTCTCAATCGCCTCAAAATCCGGAGCGGCCCCTCCCCTCTCGGGCAACTTAAAGTCTTCAACTAGAATGTCATAGATTAGGTCCTGATCAACCTGCGAAGAAATTAGTTTCTTGCCTTTACCCTTTCCGGTAATAAAAACCATTGAAAGAGGTACGCCCTTAGGGCCGATCAGACGTGTCTTGAAATTAAGAGAACGTTCATCGGTGTTAACTTCGAATCCAACAACCACAAATGCAAAGCCACCATTCTGCATAATGATAGCCTCAAGAACCGAATGGTTGTTTATATCAAATTTTTGGTCTGAATAAATCAAGTTCGTTGGGTAATGTAATTTCAGCCGACCGAAATGTGTATTTTCAACCAGTTCCCCTTTCCTATTCCGAATTTTCTCATCAGTTTCCCTTTTAACATAAAAGGCAAAGCAATGCTCATTCTTTATAGGAACGTCATCCAAGAGTAATTTATCAAACACATAAAGTTGCTCTAAGACAGCGCCCGCTTTGGATGTTGTCTTTCGGAGGCACAGATCCTGAAGCGCCGGAGGAATAGTCCCCTGGAACGAGAGGCCGGAGTCCATGAAACGAAGGATATCCCAACGCCAATCCCTTTTATCTTCTGGTTGATTGATCGGTGTGGCAACGGTTGCACTATGTCCATGTTTATAGTCGTTCTTTACACCGTAATAGAGCGACTTTTCATCAATCTTAAAAGAGATTACCTTGCCCATACCAAGTACTATATCTCAAACATGTTAGAGTCCAAGCCCCTTAGCTGAGTCAGTATGTGTTCCAAAAGAATTTTGACCAGATTTACATCCCATCCATTCCCTGCCCTTCGCGAAAGCTGCGTGTAGGACTGCCCCGCGAAATCTATATCCACTTCCCTGCCAATGCCCGGGAGACCCTCAAGACCCATAAGCCGGAATTGTTCGGTGACTGACATCTTTCGTACAACTTCCCTGTCTTTATGGGACTCGATGACCCTTACGCTGTTATGTTCTGGCATGGTGAGTGTTATTGCATACCCATCGTACTTAATTTTCTTGTTATAAATATCCAGGCAAAGAGGGGTATCAACCAGGAAACTGGAAATATGGTGTTTCTCCTTCAAATGTTGGATCTGCTTATCAGAAAGGTACATCGCCTTAGGAA
This sequence comes from uncultured Christensenella sp., assembly GCA_949293915.1. Lineage (GTDB taxonomy): Bacteria > Bacillota > Clostridia > Christensenellales > UBA1242 > Onthoplasma. The sequence continues at coordinate 4,572 of CASFFJ010000116.1, read as the reverse complement.
CATAACCTTCAGGATCGAGGAAATCCGCCATTTTTAAGTTGTTCCTTTTGAGGGGCGGTACCATGGAAAAATCGATTGGAAGGCCGCCAAGTCTCGCGAACATCCAAACCCTTTCTCGGTTTTGCGGTATCCCATAGTCCTTGCTATTCAACACAGCCATGGACAAAGGGTTCGGGTTCTCTTCGCTGGAATAACCCATCTCACAAAGGAGGCGTTTCATTTCTCCACGCGTGGAATCAAATTTCTTCGACAGAATTCCTTTGACGTTTTCCATAAGGATGTATCTAGGTTTCTTGATGGAACAGATTCTCATGATGTGGTGAAACAAAGTTCCACGTCCATAAGGATCCTCTTCCCCTTTCTGCATACCAGCAGAGGAAAAAGGTTGGCAAGGAAAACCACCCATAAAAAAATCGAAGTCAGGGAGTCGATTATCGTTAGGGTCAATCTTGGTTATATCCCCGAAATTCCGATGGGGTTGTCCTCTGTAATCACGATGGTTAGCATCGTAAAGCGCACAAGCGAATTTGTCGTTTTCAGAATAGCCAACTACCTCATAGCGGAATTTTGGATGTTCTTTGGAAAGACGCTCTAGAGCGAAGCTTCCTCCGCCATAACCTGCAAAGCCTTCGAAAACGCGCAGCACCTTACTTTCCGGCATTTTGTTCAATTCCCTCAAGTATTTCATCCATGGTGGAAAAAAAGATTTTTGGCGATGTATGCAGGGCAGAAATAGCTTTAGCCATATTTTCACTAGTAAGGTTCTGCTTCCCGCATTCAACTCGACTGATATACGATTTATCCCACCCAGTCAGGTTAGCGAACTGATCCAAAGATAATCCTTGATTGATTCTCAGAGTCCTCAGTCTCTTCCCAATACTCGAAAGAAATTCATCACAGTTCACGAGTGATTTATACAATGCGATTACTTTAAAATCAATATCTAGTTCTCGGGGAGTAACCAGAATCATGTCTAAAAGACTGAGCGGCTTCCGCCCTCTAAAGACCGCTTGAAAATCCAGCGAGCTGACCGGAGATGCCGTAGAGCGAACAATATCCTGAGGTCCGGAGCAAGGAAACGAACGCTAGTCCCTCACTCCTCCGACAGATCCCCTTCGTGAATCTTCCTATACGCCCTCATCCTGGCCTTCGCCTGGACGCACTGGACGTCGGACCTGCGGAGGTAGCCGTTCTCTAGGAATCCCATCCCCGGGCAGTAGCGGCACCACCGGCACCACTCATGCCTATAGCAGTCCGGAAGATCCCCGATCTTCACGGAGAGCCACTTCCCCAGCGCGCTTCCTTCTTCCTTCCGGATCCCCTTCTCCCAGATGGAGACAAGGCTTTCGTTCCCGAGGTTCCCAAGGGAAAGGGGAAGGGAGACGCACGGGGTGACCTCTAGCGTGGGGCTCACGGAGAGGCCGCTATATCCCCCGAAGCAGGGAGAGGAATCCTTCTCCCCCTCGATATCCATCGGGCGGTAGTCCTTCCCGAGGTAGAGAGGGGACTCCGGATCGACGAAGAGGCGGTATAGCTCCTCCTCGTCCACCATATGGGAGAACGTCTTCCTGTCCCCCTCGATCGTCGGGATGAGGGAGATGTCGGCGATCATGGGGACCCCCTTCTCGTTGGACCACTTCTTCAAGGCGACGCAGTCCTGGCAGTTCTCTTTCAGGAGAAAGTCCTTCGCCTGGACGTCCACCCCGTCCTTCCTAAGCCTCTCCACGAGGGAGAGGGTCGCCTCATAGGAGCCAGGGACGTCGGTCACCGCCTCATGGGCTTCCTTGTGGACGCCATAGAGGGAGACGCTGATGCGGCTGGGATAGAGGGAGAGCAGGTCCCTATATAGCTTCTCGTCCCTCCCAAGCCTCACCCCGTTCGTGAAAATGGTGCAGGACATCCGCAGGGAGCGGATATAGCGGACCAGCTCCAGGAAATGGCTATAGGTCGTCGACTCCCCTCCCGATAGGGTGACGGAGCAGCATCCCAGGCGATAGGCATCATCGACGATCTCGCATGCCTTCTCGAAGGGAATCTCCACCTCGGGGAATCCCTTGGGGTTGTAGCAGTGGATGCACTTGAGGTTGCAGCGGTACGTAAGCTCGAGGAACAGGCTCCCCATGAGCCCGTTCTCGAAGAGCCACCGGCTCCTCTCGTTCAGGAACTCCGCGTACTTCTTCCCTTCTTCCTCGCTCGGGAGAGGTCGCTCTCCCTCAAAAGGGGAAGACTCTTCCTCAGGTTCCTTTCCCCTTGGGACGAGGAGGCCTTCCTCCTCCAGGGAGGAGAGGAACTCCCTGGCGTCCTCCTCCATCCCGTTCTCCTCGATGAGACGGGTCAGCCCGGAAAAGGCGGACTCCTCCAGAAGATGCCAGAAGTCGCTCGAAAGGCCGTCCAGCTGAAGGAAGGCGTGCGCCTTCTCGTTCACGATGTAGGTCCTGCTCTTCTCCGTCCCCGGGAAATACGTCCTCGTCGACACCCAGGGGGCGAGGACGAGCTCCCTCCCGTCCCCGTGCTTCCGGAACCACTCCTCCCCGTCCGGGGCTCCCTTGCCCCCGAGCTCCTTCTCGTCGATCGTTCTCATGGATCTCTTCTCGCTTCCTTCTTCCTTAGTAGACGAACTTCTCCCCGTCGAGGATCTTCCGGATGGACTCGTTCTTGTCCCAATACTCCTGGTTCCCCCTCCGGTAGCCTTCCCCGAAGAGGCGGTAGGCCCCGAGGATCCCTCCCACGTCCTCATGGAGGAAGCCGCCGAGACGAAGGACGATCTCCGCCCCGTAGAAGATCTCCTTCTCCTTCCTCTCGTCGAGAAGGACGTCCCCCATGGTCCCGTCCTCCAGAGGAATCCCGGGAGCAGTCATCCACTCATAGTCGAGGATCTCTCCCATGAGGGTGCAGTTGCTATCGTCCAGGGTGTCGTTCAGGAAACCATGCGCGTGGAGCTCCCCCACCCTCTCCCCGAGCCTTCGGGAGAGCTCAGGGATGAAATCCTTGCGGTCCACGCCTATTTCCTCGGATATCCGGCGAACGCAGTCTTCCTTCTCCTCGTCGGTCATGAAGGCCAGGTCCCTGGGGCGATAGGGGCAGCGGACCTTGGTGAAGAGGAGCGAGGGCCTTACGAGGCTCCCGTCCGCATAGCGAAGGTCCTTGAGGAACCGAAGCTCCCCCGGGAGGTCCAGGTCAAGGAGGGAGAGCGATAGGAACGCGTCCCCGTTCTCGGCCGTGAACTCCCGGGTCTTTCGGCTCACCTCGACCTCTCTCCTCGAGGCGGACTCCGGAAGAAGGCCGAAGGCCAGCTGGTCGTCCTTCCGGGACATATAGACCAAGGGACCTCCATAGTTCCAGCCCCCTCCCTTGACGGAGCACCAGTTCCCATCCCCAATAGGAACCGAAACAGACCTCCCATGGAGGAGGGTGGGGACGAGGGAGAGAGGCTCTTCCATTCCTGGAAAAACCTCGGAAAGAACCTTCTTCCCGAGGCGAGCGTCCCCCAGTATCGCGAAGGACTCGAAAGGCATGATTTAGCCCTTGTTGGCGCGGATGCCACAGCTGAAATCGTTCAACCTTCCGCACCCGGACTCGCTCATCGCGCGGACGGCGACCTTCTTCGTGATCTTGAGCATAGCTTCCTCCTTTCCTTGCGTCTAGGATAACCCCCCCCTGAAAGTCAAGATGGCAGTTGAAAGTTGCGATGGAATCGAAGGTTTTTAGACCTAGGCACCAATACGGTCTCGAGGGTTCCGCCGCCCAAGGAACGTTCTCATTCCGTAACGGGAAAACCTCTCCCTCTCCTTGGCGAGAGCCGCCTCCTGAGAAGACGAACCGGGACGCTGACAGGCCTTAGTCCCGAAGCCTTCAGTAACCCACGTCCCTGAAGAAATACGGAGAGAGATCCACCCCGGACTTCCTCTCGAGGTAGGTGCCCTTCTCGATGTGGATGTCGAGGTAGTAGGGCTTGTCGCTTCGGACAAAGAGCCGTTCCTTCCGGATGCTGCCCTTAGGAACGAAGAGGACATGGACCTTCTTCTCCTCCGTGTCGTTCAGGAGAAGCCACCAGTCGTCCTCTAGCCGCTCGATCCTCGGGTTCATCCAGAAGGTCTTCCCGTCCTGGGAAAGAACCGCGTAGTTCGCCTTCCTCCCCTCGACGGGAACTCCCCTGCCTTTGAGGAACCGGACCGCATCCCCCTTCCTTCTCCTTCGGATCCCTTCCTCGTCGGGATGCTCCGGAGCCTCTATGAGGGGCCTTTCCTTCCTCGCTTCCTTCTCGAACGCGGTCACCCCCAATAGACGCAGGATGAAGAGGGCGTTCTCCAGGAAACCGTCCAACTCCGCCTTCTTGAACTCGTCCACTTTCCTAGGGTTCCCATGGTTATGGTTATCGATATCGAGGGTGCCGGCTTCCTCGGCAAGCTCGATGAGGACGCTTTCGACGTAGTCGATGTCGCTTTTGTCGAAGGCCTCCCCTTCGATCCTCGTGAGGACGATCGCGCGGTCCCACCAGTCCTTCCTGAGGAGATGCTCCCCGAGCCTTCTCGCGAGGTCGCTCGACTGCCCGACGTAGGCCTTCTCCTCCGA
>CASFFJ010000115.1 GCA_949293915.1 uncultured Christensenella sp. | reverse complement strand
GTAGAAAATATTCAAGAAGGAATTTCTAATGATTTTGAAATGTTATTAGCTAATTATTCTAAATTGATTTGGAAAATTGTTAATGAAAATAGGAGATATAGCGCTTTATATGATAGTGAGGATTTGTTTCAACAAGGAGTTATTGGTTTAATGCGAGCGATTGAAACTTATGATAGTTCAAAAGCTCAATTTGGTACTTACGTTTATTATTGGATTAAGCAGTCGATATTGCGTTTTATAAAGGAAAATAGCACTTCATTAAAGGTCCCAGAATATGTGCGTGCTGATTGCAAAATATACAATAGTTACTTAGCTAATTATAAAGAAAAATATGGTAAATTGCCTAGCAACGAAAAAATAATGCATGATTTAAAATTTAGTAAAGAACGATTGTTGGCTGTAGAAAAATATAGCGGATTTACAGCTATTAGTTTAAATAAAGAGATTGATGATGGAAGTTCTTTAGAATATTTTTTAGGAGCTGAGGATTCATCTTATGAAATTATTGACGATAAAGAAGCTTTATTTAGTAACTTAAGAGTTATTAAAAAGTATTTAAGACCAGTTGAATATTTTCTCTTTTATTGTGTAGAATTTAAAGGAATAAGAGTGCGAGATTTAGCTGAGGAAATTGGCTGTTCTTCGCAATTAGTTAGTCATTATTTAAAACAGACAAGAAAAAAATTACTTAAGTTATTTAATAATGAAAATTTATTTAGTCATTTGGCTAAATTGATTGATACTAATTCTAGTGTAGATGTGGGAAGTATCGATGATTATGTTAAATTTTGGTTAATTAAGGATTCTTTAGATGACTTTGAATTGAAGGTATATATAAATATTTTTTTGGAGAAAAGCAATGGTGATTATTTTGATGCAGTAATGTTGGATAAGGCTTTAGTTAGAATTAAAAAGTTACTTGTTAAAATAAATGATAAATATCAGGTTTTAAAATCTCAAATATTAGAACAGAAGAGAATGGAAATCTTTAATGTGCCCAAAATAGGAATGTCTAGAAATTATCGTAATATTTTTAAACAATTTGAAGGTATTAGCTTAGAAGAATTTATTAGATTAGATAGTGAATTTTATCAAGGATTAAGTGCAAATGAAAAAGAATTGTTGAAATCTTATTTTGATAGTGGTACTACTAGTTTTACTGATGGAGAATTAAGGGAAGCGGAGCGTAAAATTAATTTATGTTTGTTAGGTTGTAGTCGCCGAATAACAAATTTGCCATTACGTTTATTAAAAAAGACATATTTTAAATATCGCGAAACTTTTAGTAAAGAAAATCAAAATATTATTGAAAACTATATATTAGGTAATAAAAAAATGTATATGAATCGCAAACAAAATACTGCTTTACGAATGCAACGAGATCTTTTAATTAGGCAATTGGAACAATTGTATTTTGGAATAAGAGGTAAAATTAATTATTTTTTAACTGAGGAGATTGTAACAATTGTTTTAGATAATTGCTCGGATCAATTAACAGTTAGAGAAAAGTTTTTGATAACGGAGTATTTTATTAAAGGTAAAGATTTAAGAATATTGGGGAGAGAATTGGGGGTAGATTTTGCTGTTGTTAATGGATATATGACAAATGCTTGTGATAAGGTTGCAAAATTATATTTGGGTAGAAAAACTTATACACTTAAAAATAAAGAGATTTATAAAAAATTAATTACTAATTGGCAAGTTGATATTGATGATAGTTTGAGAGAAATATTATATTTAAAATTTGTTAAGGGCTTGAATAATAAAGAAATTAGTGATATGTTGGGATTAAATATAAAGAAAGTTGCTGATTTAATTTTAAGAGGTTTAAAAAAATTAGATTATGTACGTTATGGATTAGACAATTCTAATATTATTTTTGCCTCTCTAGGGGAGTTAAAGTCGTTTTTTAGTAGTGAAGGTACAGAGGACAGAGTTATAAGAGATGGATTTATAAATGGTAAAAGTTTAGAAGAATTAGTAAAAACATATAATTTGGAAAATAGTGAAGTTATTAAAATATTGAAAAAAGCTAAAGAATATATTGTCAAGCAACGTCTTAAAGGGATAAGTTTGGAATTAGAAGATGTTCTTGAGGAATTAAATAAACCGATGAAAGATACTGTTTTTAGTTATGATGATTTGACTATTTTAAGCAAGTTTTATGGTATTAAATCACAATATAATTTATCGGAAATAAAGTTTAGTGAAGAAGAGAAAAAAGGATATCGGAGAATTGTTGAAAGAATTAGAAAAAATATGAAATTGCAAAAACTAGGTATACTTGCTAAGGTTGAAGGAATTATTAGCTATAAAGATGCTGTTGAATTACTTAATAATTTAAGAGTTCCTTTATTAGAAGAAGATCGTAAGATATTAATTGATTTAAAAATTAATGGTTTATCAAGAAGTGAATTATTAATTAAATATAGCATTTCTGATGGAGCGTTAAGTCGAAAAATTAAGGAAGGTATTTTGACTTTATTGAAATATAAAAGTGGAGAATTAGAAGGAGAGTTAATTTATGAGGTAGATATTTTGCCTAATCGAAGATTTTTTTGCTTATTTGATCAAGAACTATTAAGACTTAAGTACGAAAAAAGATTGTCTAGTGACGAAATAGCGCAAGTATTAAGTTTTAGTAAAGGACAGGTTTTTGAAAATTTAAATCGGGTTGAAAATGAGTTGTATTTAATTTTGAAAGGGGATAAATATGCGAATCATTTTGATTTTGATTATGCAAGAACGGTAATTGATAATGAGGACTTGCCTTTTAATGGAGATTTAAATTTAGCAAGAAAATTGTATAAATATGTGTGGGGTGAAATCGACGGCAGAAGACACAATTATGTTGAAGCAATTAATTATTGGAGACTAGATTTGGATAGTAGACGAGCTTCAGAATATATGCTTAATTTGATGGTAGCTATTTGTAAATATAAAATGGGGTTTAAAAAGAATATTACTTTTGGTTGGGGTGATGTTAGTGAAATTTATGGAAAACTTTTATTAAACGGATTAGATAGGCAAGGACAAGAATATTTTATTAATTATTTTGAAAGAGTTAAGAATGGAGGAGATGAGACTAAAATTTGTGATTGGATATTATATGAGTTAGTTAAGGATAAAGGATTAACAGTTTTTAATTTTGGAATGAATAATGAAGATGTGAAACCTTTACTGAAAGAAATTAGTATGATAAGTAAGAGAATGTTGGCAATGGTAATGAAATACTATGGTTTTAGTGAAAGAGATTTTTTAACGGGTGGAGAATTAAAGAAAATATTAAGAATTTTTGATCGGTTAGCAGCTAAATTAGATGAAGAGAAACAGTATAAGTTACAATTAACTTAAAAATTTATTTTGACTATTAATAGTGCTTTTTATTGAATAAGTAATTTGTTGATGATAAAATTATTATTAGAATGGAGGTTTAAAAAATGAATAAAAAGCTATTATTATTTATTATTGGATTTTTATTAGTAGTTTCTTTAATTGTTGGAACTTCTTATGCTTATTGGATGATGAGTCATACTCAAACAAATGAGAATATTGTTAATACAGGTTGTTTTTCTACTTCATTTACAGAAGTTGAAGACTCAGCTATTAATTTAACTAGTGCTTTCCCAATGACTGATGAAGATGGAATGAAAATTAAACCTTATGAATTTACAATTACAAATACTTGTGATACTTATGCTATCTATAATATTAATCTGGAAGTATTAAATACAACAACGTTAAGTCACGATTTGATTAAAGTTGTACTCGGTAATAATACCCCTAAGATTGTTACAAAATTTAATAGTTCTAATTCAACTATTAATGATGCCCATTCTTATGAGCTATTTGCTGGGGGATTGGCTAGTGGTAAAAGTAGTTCTTTTGAATTTAGAATGTGGATTGATGAATTGGGAACAGTAGATAATGCTCAAAATAAAGTTATAAAAGCAAAAATATCTGTTGTTTCTTCTTCCGGTAGTTTGCCTGCTTATGCATACATTGAAAACTTATTGAATTATAATGATACTGAATTGAATAATTCTGATTTTGATAATAACGTTAGATACGTTGGAAGTAATCCTGACAATTATGTAAATTTCAATGATGAGTTGTGGCGAATTATAGGAGTTTTTGACACTAAAGATAGTGAAAGCTACGAAAGCAAAAAGAGAATAAAGTTGGTTCGAAGTGAATCGATTGGTAATTATTCTTGGGATTCAAGTAGTGGAGATGTTAATAGTGGTTTTGGAGTTAACGAATGGAGTCAGGCAGATATTATGAATACTTTAAATTATGGGGCATATTGGCAAAAAAATATTGGAGAATGTTATAATGATGTTAGCAATTCTTTGGTTACTTGTGATTTTAGTGTTTTGGGGTTAAAAAGTGAGAGTATTAAATTTGTGGATGATGTTATATGGAATAATGGAACTATTGATGGTCTGACACATACTTATGATAATACACTTGTTAATGATTTTTATGATTATGAAAAAAGTGAATTCACCGGAAAAATTTGTAGTGAAGGTAATACTTGTAATGATTCAGTAAAGCGTGAAACTGTATGGGAAGGTTATGTTGGTTTATTGTATCCAAGTGATGTTGGGTATGCTATTGATCCAGTATTAAATAATGTTTGTTTAGAAAAGCCATTATATACTTGGGGATCTTATTCTGAATGTTTGAATAATAATTGGATTTTTAATTTGGCTTTAAGTAATTGGCTAATGACTCCAGTTCCACTTCCTTCTCGATCTGCTACTGTATTTGTTATTCGTGAAGGAATCGGATTTACTACTACTAAGGCTAGTACTGCTAACGGGATATTACCTGTAGTGTACTTGAAAGAAAATGTTACAATAGCTAGTGGTCAAGGTACTAAAAGTAATCCTTATGAATTAATGATTTAAAAATTTATTTTGATTTTATGTATGTTTAATGTTATACTATTTGTGTATTTGTTAATCTGTGATTTAGTTCAAGTAGGTGGAAAATTTTATAGAGAGTCCATGGGGTGGTGGAAATGGATAAATGGAACATTGAAAAGTGCTGACTAAGGAGATTAATTGGCGAAGGCTGTTAAAACTAAAAGTTAAATAAAGGATGGTACCGTCTTAATGACTCCTTGGTATTGTTCTTTTTTTATTGGAGATGATTTAATGAAAGTAATTCTAATTGCTGGTAAAAGTGGTAGTGGAAAAACCGAAAGTGCCAAAATAGTACAAGAATTATTAGCTAATAATGGTATTAAAAGTGTTATTACGGGTTTTAGTAAATACTTGAAATTGTTTGCAGTGGAATTTGGTTATTGGAATGGTGATGAAAACGATAAACCACGAGAATTTTTACAAAATTTGGGAATGGATTTGCGGGCCGAAGGAAATAATTTGTTAATTAAAAGAATGAATGAGGACATGGTTATTTATCAGAAATTTGTCGATGTAGTTATTATTAGTGATGTGCGAATGGTTGATGAATTGGAATTTTTTAAAAATAATTATGATTGTATAACTATTAGAATTAATAGTAATTTGGAAAATAGATTAACTGCTAAACAGCGTCAACACATTACTGAAAACAATTTAGATAATTATGATAAATTTGATTATATTATTGC
>CASFFJ010000114.1 GCA_949293915.1 uncultured Christensenella sp. | reverse complement strand
TTGTTTATATTTTTCTCACTAATGAAAGTGAGAATTTTTTTTATTTAATAAAATATGTTTGTTTTTTTTGTCGAAATAGGGTAAGATAAATGTATATAATAATTTATATATTAAGTATTATCTCTGCTTAATCAAAGATAATAAACTTATATTTATTTTCAATATCAAAATACTCACTAAGTTTTACATTGATGATTAAGTTATTGAATTATCAAATATTTCCTTACAGTACATAGGAGAATGAATTTATGGGAATAAACTCTTTACTTGGAATTTTGTCAGGTCTTGGTGATTTATTAGGATCACTTTTTAGTGGTTTATTTAATATTTTGGTTAAAACGTTGATTGTTCCTGTTGTTCAGGCTGCAATTAGAATTGTTGTGACTGTTGTACAATATTATACTGCTACATTTTTTTATGAAATATCTTGTTTTTTGTTGCAACTTATAGATTTCGTGGAAATGTTGTTTAGGGCATTATCTGGTTTGGACAATACTTCAAGTAGTGGAATTCAATTATCTTTGGGGAATGGTGTAGGAGATCTTTTGATACAATTGCTTAGATCAGAGGAAATTCTTCAAGCGTTTTATGCTGTTTGTATTGTTGGAATTTTCTTGCTTATCATTACTACTATATTCCAAATGATTAGAGTAGAATATACAACTGAAGGAGCTCAAAATTCAAAGTCTGGCATTATTGGTAAGTCTTTGAAAAGTTTGGCAAACCTTATGCTTATACCATTGCTAGTTATTTTTGGAGTTATAATTGGAAATGGTGTGCTAGATTTGATTGATACGGCCACTGGTGGTGGTGATGGAACTAAAATTAGTGGAACTTTATTTATTACAGCTGCTTCAACGGCGATGTTGAGTGATGAAAGTCAAGAATCAGATTGGATAGATATTGATAATAGTGGTGGACTGCTAGGAGCAGGAGTTGAATTTGCAATAACAAAAGGATTTGCGGCATTTTTAGGAGATCCTTCTCCAGTAGTCGAAATGGGTGATCCTAGGAATAGAGATGACATTGAATTGGGTTTTATGAAATGCTTAAATGGTTATTTGTATCATGATGTTACTAATGTTGTAAAATATTACAATCCATTTGAAATTAATTATTTGGTTCTTATATTTGGAGCTTGTATAATAATTAAATGCTTATATCATTGTTGTTTTGGTATGGTGGATAGATTGTACACATGTGTTGCGTTATTCATTGTATCTCCTATGGTTATTGGAATGTCTCCTGTAAAAGATAGTTTAGGTTCTTGGCGAAGCAAATTTATAAGCAAGGCTTTGTCTGCATATGGTGTTGTAATATCACTTAATTTGTTTTTTATAATTGTAAAAGTTTTGCTAAATGTTGATATAAGATTTAATTCGGATTATTATGGAAATTGGCTGTTTACGGAAACTTTTATGGCTGGATTAATAAAAGCAATACTTGTTATAGTTGGTTGTTTGATGATAGAAAAATTATCTGGTGACCTTGGTGGATACTTTGGTGGTGGAGATGCAGCAAAAGACGGTGCAGGACTTGCCAAAGAAGCAACATCAGGACTAGCTAAAGCTGCAGTAGTTGCTGGCGGTGTTGCACTAGGTGGTGGAGCCTTAATGTTAAAAGGTGCAGGGCTTGCTGGAAAATTGGCTGGTGGAGCAGTAAAACAAACAAGTGGGCTTATTGGTGGAATAGGTAGTAAATTAAAAGGTGGAACTTTTTCTGCTGGTAGACAAAAAGGGCTAAAAGTAGGATCAGCACTAGCATCTCCAATAAAAACTACGGGAAAAGGTATTAAAAAAGGTGTGGGTATTATTGCAGATAAAGCAAAAAATACAGCAATAGTAAAAAAAGCTCAGAAAGGCATAAAAAGAGTTAATGATTTCAGAGCAGGCATTTGGGATTCAGAACGAGATATGCAAGATGCTAAGCAAAAAGGAGCTCAATTAAGCAAATTAATAAAGGCTAAAAAGTCAGGTGCTCAAGGTGTAACAGATGATACTATTGCCAAAGCACAAAAAGAATATGATGATGCAAGAGCAAAAGTTCAACAAAATGTTGATAAGAGAAAAGCTAGAAAAGATAAAGATTTAGCTGTAAAAGATAAGGTAAAGGGTGGACTACTAAAAGCAGGCGAAAGGGCTACAGTGTATAAAGAAGGTGCAAGGAAAATGGT
>CASFFJ010000113.1 GCA_949293915.1 uncultured Christensenella sp. | reverse complement strand
TCAACGTGAGCAGTATTAATTGTGATACCACGAGCTCTCTCTTCTGGAGCCTTATCGATATCTTCATATTTCATTTTTTGAGAAAGACCTTTTTCAGCCAAAACCATAGTGATAGCAGCTGTCAAAGTTGTCTTACCATGGTCAACGTGACCAATTGTACCAATATTTACATGTGGTTTAGATCTATCAAATTTAGCTTTTGCCATAATTAATTATCTCCTTTAATTTTTTATACATATATATTTTACTTTATTCAAAACAATAAAGTCAAGCAAAATTAAATGTTTTTTATTAGTTTTGCGCTAATTTTTTCCTATCCCCGATAATTTTGTCGGAAATATTTTTTGGACATTCAGCGTAGTGGTCAGGAACCATAGTGAATGTACCACGACCTTGAGTCATACCTCTAAGGTCAGTTGAGTAACCAAACATTTCTGATAATGGAACTTCTGCATGTATTACTTGGCTACCGAATTTTGCTTCTGTACCAGTAAGCACACCACGACGAGAAGTGATACCACCCATAACAGTACCAAGATAATCATCTGGAACAGTCACTTCAACTTTCATAATAGGTTCAAGTAACACTGGGTCTGCCTTAGCCATTGCTTCTTTGAATGCAAGTGAGCCGGCAATCTTGAACGCCATTTCACTTGAATCGACATCGTGATATGAACCATCATAAACAGTAACTTTAAAGTCAATAGTTTCGTAACCAGCTAAAATACCAGACTTTTTAGCCTCTTGGATACCAGCATCAATAGGTGGGATAAACTCTTTAGGAATTGCGCCACCGACAACAGTATTTTCAAAAATATAACCTTTATCACGCTCCAATGGTTCCATCTTAATCTTACAATGACCATATTGACCACGACCACCAGATTGTTTGATATATTTACCTTCTGCTTCAACAGCACGGCGGATTGTTTCTTTGTATGCAACTTGTGGCTTGCCGACAGTAACTTCCACACCAAATTCACGTTTCATTCTATCAACAAGAATATCAAGGTGCAATTCGCCCATACCTGCAATAATTGTTTGACCAGTTTGCTCATCAGTGTATGATTTGAAAGTTGGGTCTTCTTCCATAAGTTTAGATATAGCAATACCAAGTTTTTCTTGTGCTTGCTTGTCTTTTGGCTCAATTGCTTGTTGAATAACTGGTTTCATAAATTCCATTTCTTCCAATTTGATTGGATGATTTTCATCACAGAGAGTGTCACCAGTACCAGTATTTTTAAGACCAACTACTGCACATATATCGCCCGCCAACACTTCATCAATGTCTGTACGATGATTTGCGTGCATATGAAGTAGTCTTCCAACACGCTCTTTTTTATCCTTGCTAGCATTCAACACATAACTGCCAGCCGACAACTTACCGCTATATACACGAATGAATGTGATACGGCCAACATATGGGTCAGTAGCAATTTTAAATGCAAGCGCAGCAAATGGTTCATCATCACTATTGTTACGCTCTACCACTGTACCATCTTCAAGTGTACCCTTGATTGCTGGAACATCAATAGGACTAGGCATATAATCAACAACTGCATCAAGCAATAATTGAATACCTTTATTCTTTTGAGCAGTACCGCAAAGTACTGGGAATATTTTGAGAGTGCAAGTAGCCTTACGTATACCACGCTTAATTTCTTCTATTGTAAGCTCTTCGCCAGCGAAGAATTTTTCAAGCAACACATCATCTGTCTCTGCGATTGATTCAATCATTTTTGCTCTATATTCTTCACACTGAGCGCGCATATCAGCAGGAATATCTTCTTGTCTAATATCATTACCTAAATCATCATAATACACATAAGCAGTCATAGTAACCAAATCAACTACACCACGGAAAGTTTCTGCTTCACCAATAGGTAATTGAAGTGGAACAGCGTTCGCTCCAAGGACTTGTTTCATCATATTGACAACATTCAAGAAATTAGCATCATTTAAGTCCATTTTGTTTACGAATGCCATACGAGGAACGCCAAACTTACTAGCCTGTCTCCAAACGTTCTCTGATTGTGCTTGAACGCCAGCACGTGCACTAAATAATGCCACTGCACCATCCAAAACTTTAAGTGAACGCTCAACTTCTACTGTAAAGTCCACGTGTCCTGGAGTATCAATAATGTTGATACTACAATCTTTCCATTTACAAGTGGTACAAGCAGATGTGATAGTTATACCACGCTCTTGCTCTTGTGCCATCCAGTCCATAGTCGCTTGACCATCGTGCACTTCACCAAGTTTATGATTGATACCTGTATAGAACAAAATACGTTCAGTAGTAGTAGTTTTACCAGTATCAATATGTGCCATAATACCGATATTTCTAATTTTTTCTAATGGTATTTGCCTTGCCATTTTATCTCCTTTAATTTAGACTAAATTTATTTCTAATAATTTTATAATGTGTAACTTTTGATTTTTAATCTAAACTTATAACAAAATATGCAGAATGTTATTAGTTTTTTCTAAAAATCTCAATTTTTAATTTTAATTACCAACGATAACTTGCAAATGCTTTGTTAGCTTCTGCTTGTCTATGCATATCATCACGCTTTTTGATTGCGCCACCAGTTTGATTATAGGCATCAACGATTTCAGCACCAAGCTTGTTAGCCATACCGCGTTCATTACGTTTACGAGCAAACATAATTAACCAACGAACAGCGAGAGTTTGTTGTCTATCTGCACTAACATCTGTAGGCACTTGATAGTTTGCTCCACCAACACGTCTAGCCTTTGTCTCAAGTTTAGGTTTAATATTTTCGATTGCTTGAACAACAACATTAAGCGCATCATCGTTTAATTTATCGCTAGCATACTTCATTGCACTATATACGATTGATTGTGCGATACCCTTCTTACCATCAACCATAACTTGATTGATAACCTTGCTAACCAAAACAGAATTATACATTGGATCAGGTAGCACTTCTCTTTTTATAGCCGCATTTCTTCTTGACATATTTTTCTCCTTTTACTTAATAAAAAATTGCAAAATAAAACTAATATCCACTACATCTTAATAAAATGCAATTAAATTAGTTTATTTAGGGCGTTTTGCGCCGTATTTACTTCTACCTTGTTTGCGTTTTTGAACAGCAGCGGTATCTAATGCACCGCGAACAACGTGATATCTAACACCAGGTAGGTCAGGCACACGACCACCACGAACCAATACAACATTATGTTCTTGAAGATTGTGACCTTCGCCCGGAATATAGCAGGTTGTTTCTTTGCCAGTAGACAAACGAACTCTACAAATTTTACGTAATGCAGAGTTAGGTTTTTTAGGTGTTGTAGTAGTAACAGTTAGACAAACACCTCGCTTTTGAGGGCATTTGTTTAACAAAACTGAAGCATTTTTAGTTTCTACTTGTTTTCTACCTTTTCTAACCAATTGATTAACTGTAGGCATTATTTCCTCCTATAAAAATTTTTGCAACCACTTTTGGCATATGCCAAGTATAGACAAAGCAGCATTTGTACTATAACAAATAAATTATACAAAATTAAACTTAAATTGTCAATACATTTGCATATTTTAAACAATATTTTTTTATGAATTTTTGATATAATTTCTTAATAAAACTTATGTTAAAAAACTTATGTTAAAATAAATATATTAATTATTAAATTTAAAAAACGAGTTTATTCCCTAGTTTTTATCATTAGTTCATTTGATAATAATTTTTAGCATAAAAAAATCTCTTAAATAAGAGAGTTTTTTAATAATAAAATTTAGTTAGAAAGCTTCTATTTTAGAAGCGTTTAAAATTTAATTATATTAATTCAATTATAGCCATTTCAGCGTTGTCACCTTTGCGTTGGCCAATTTTGAGAATTCGAGTGTACCCACCTTTTTGACCTAACTCTTCTGCTCTTTTAGCATATTTAGGTGCATAGATGTTGAAAATCTTTTCCAAAAGTGGATTTTTAATATTATCTATACGCGCAAGATAATCTGCTTTCTTCTCGCCTGGCTTGCGTTCTTCTTTAACTGAATAAACTTTAGCTGTGATAGCTCTACGTGCCGATAATTTCTTTGGACCATCGTTCAAAACTTCACGAGCAACTTTTTCGCCCTTAGCATTAACAGTGTATTTAGTAACCGTAACTACATCTTCATAATTGTTGATGGCAAGAGTTAAGATTTTCTCCACATAACTTCTAAGAGACTTTGCTCTAGCAAGTGTAGTTTCGATTTTACCTTTCCAAAGTAGGTCAGTTGCTTGATTGCGAATCATAGCCATTCTTTCTTCAGTTGGTCGACCTAATTTACTATTTTTCATATCTTCTCCTTAACGAATTTAAGTTTTTAGCGATAATCTTAATAATTTTCGCCACCTTCAAGTACTATGCCATAAGATTCAAGCTTAGCAATAACTTCTTCCATAGACTTAGCGCCCATATTACGCACTTTCATCATTTCTGCACGACTCTTCTTAGCTAATTCGCCAATAGTTTCGATTCCAGCACGTTTTAAGCAATTATAACTTCTAACGCTTAACTCCATTTCCTCGATAGGTTTTTCAAATAATTTTGTTCGCTCATCTTCTTTTCTTGCAACCAAGATATTTAATCCGTCCATACCTTCAACAAGTTCAACGAACATATTAGTATAATCATTCAAAAGTTTTGCAGATAATGCAACCACTTCTTTAGCACTGACAGTGCCACGAGTTTGAATGTCTAGAACAAGTTTATCAAAATCAAGACTTCTACCAACACGACTAGATTGCACTTCAAAAGTTACACGTTTAACAGGTGTAAATAATGAATCTATTGCGATAAAGTCCACTTCATCAGAAAAATCTTTATTCAAACTAGCATTCACATAACCTCTGCCACGTCCAACATATAAAGTAATATCTAGGTCAGCATCATCATCTAAAGTACAAATGTAAGCATCTTGGTCAACAATAGAAATACCTTCACCACATTCAATATCTTTTGCATATACAACAGCAGGACCTTTCTTCTTTAAAGTCATTTTGCCAGTAAAATCTTCATCTTTACTTTCAGTTTTAACAGCAAGAGCCTTCAAATTAAGAATAATGTCAGGCACATCTTCTGTAACACCTTTTATGGTTGAAAATTCGTGTAAAACGTTTTTGATTTTCACACCAACCACTGCTGCACCAGGCAAACTAGACAAAAGTGTACGTCTTAACATATTGCCAAGTGTAATACCAAAACCTTTTTCCAAAGGTTCGACAGTGATAACTGCGTGTGCGCCATCATCAAATTCTTCTAATTGTATTTTTGGTTTTTCGATTTCTATCATAATTAATTTCTCCTATTATCTTGAATAAAACTCAACTATTAAATGTTCTTTAATATTAAGGTCAATATCATCTCTTTCTGGTAATGCCAATACTTTACCTGTAAGTGTTTCATTGTTCATTTCTAACCACTTAGGTGTGTTGACTTTGATATCTTTTAAATTTTTGAACATTTCAAGATTAGCCTTGTTTTCTTTAACAGCAATAACATCACCAACTTTAACTTGATAAGATGGTATGTTAACTTTTTTGCCATTAACAGTAATGTGTCCGTGATTTACGATTTGTCTAGCCTCTGCTCTTGACATACCTAAACCCAAACGATAAACAACATTATCAAGTCTCAATTCAAGCATTTTTAAAAGTGCAAAACCTGTACTTTCTTTACTACGAACAGCCTTTTCATAATAAAGTCTAAATTGTTTTTCAAGCATACCATAAGTTTTGCGAACTTTTTGTTTTTCTCTTAATTGCAAACCATATTCAGATATTTTTTTTCTAGCAGTTCCGTGTTGACCAGGCACAACTGGGCGCTTATCAAACGAACATTTTGTCAAACATCTTTCGCCTTTTAAGAAGAGTTTGCAACCTTCTCTACGACACTGTCTGCAATCTGCATTAGTATATTTTGCCATATTCCCTCCTATAACCTTCTAGCCTTAGGTGGTCTGCAACCATTATGTGGGATTGGAGATACATCTTTAATCATAGTGATTGTAAGTCCACATGTAGCAGCAGTACGAACAGCAGCATCTCTACCACCGCCAGCACCTTTAATATAGATAGCAAGTTTAGAGATACCATAACTTGCTACATCTTTTAAAACAGTTTCAACAACTTGTTGAGCAACAAATGGTGTACTTTTCTTTGTACCACGATTACCAAGAGCTCCAGCACTAGATTGACCCAAAACATTACCTTGACTATCGGTTAAAGTTGCAATTGTATTATTAGCGGTTGCTTGAATATGAATAGCACCTTCGCCATTGGCGACTAATATTTTTTTCTTTTTACTATCTTTTTTAATAGCCATTATTTACTCCTCATTACTTTTTCTTATTTGCGATTGTCTTTTTAGGACCTTTGCGAGTACGAGCGTTTTGCTTGCTAGATTGTCCACGAACTGGCAAATTAGCAATGTGACGCAATCCACGATAGCACCTAATCTCTTTCAATCTTTTGATGTCAAGAGCGACATTCTTTCTAAGTTCGCCTTCTACAACAAAATTAGCCTCTATATATTTACGAATAGAAGCAATTTCGTTTTCTGTAAGGTCTTTAACTCTTGTATCAGGGTTGATACCAGTCTCAGCCAAAATCTTATTAGCAGTAACTCTGCCAATACCATAGATATAAGTAAGACCAATTTCAACTCTCTTCTCATTAGGTAAATCCACGCCTGAAATACGTGCCATAATTTTCTCCTTTATCAAATAAAATTAATAATAAGCCTAACTATTAGGCGATTTTGTTTTTATATACTCACAATGTACAAATATTGCCGCGAATACATTGTGCTAATTTTCAAACTAATTAACCTTGGCGTTGTTTGTGCTTAGGTGATTTTGAACAAATAACCATAACTTTACCATTACGCTTAATTACCCTGCACTTTTCGCACATTGGTTTAACTGATGGTCTAACTTTCATTTTTTTCTCCTTTTTAGTCTTAGTTTTTATCACGCCATACAATACGACCTTTTGTTAAATCGTATGGGCTCATCTCTACTTTCACTTTATCCCCTACCAAAATCTTAATATAATGCGTACGCAATTTACCAGAAATGTAGGCAGTGATTATATGATTGTTCATAATCTTGACCTTGAAGTTGGTGTTGCCCAAAACTTCAATGACTTCACCTTCGGCTTCGATAACATCTTCTTTCGACATACTAATCTTTCTCCTTATAAGTTTTAATCAAACGATAAATTTCTGTATCTGTATAAAGTTTTGAATTGATTCTGTCTATAATCGACTGATCAAACGCAACTTTTAATAAATGTTTAGGATTCTTAATCTTAGGATTAGTCATGTTGCGATATCTACCATCTATTATAGCAGGATATCCATTTTTGTCAATAGATACGATAATAAATAGACGATTTTTGTCGTGTCCAGACAATGATTTGACTATATCTCCTATCATAAAATCTGTATTCATAACGCTCCTATAAAGTAAGAATTTCAACACCATCTTTTGTGATTAAAACAGTGTTTTCGTAATGTGCACTGGTTTTACCATCAAGTGTGGACACAGTCCAATCGTTGTCTTCCAGCACGACATCACGTTTGCCTAAAGTTGACATTGGTTCGATTGCCAAGGTCATACCTTCTTGCAATATAATTCCAGAATTATATTTGCCAAAATTTGCTACGATTGGGTCTTCGTGAAGTTGTTTACCGACACCATGTCCAGCAAGTTCGCGCACCACACCATAACCACGCGATTCAAGATAAACTTGAATTTTGTGACTGATGTGTCCCAATCGGCTACCTGCCTTGATGTCCTTGATGCCCTCAAAGAATGATTCTTTTGTGTCTTCTATCAGTTTTTGATTTTCTATTGAAATGTTCCCTACTGGGAATGTTCGCGCTGCGTCTGCATGATAACCTTGCCAAATAACTCCGCAGTCTACACTGATAATATCTCCCTCTTTAAGTGGAATATCAGTACAAAACCCATGCACTACTTGGTCGTTTAGACTGGCACAAATAGTGTATGGGAAACCCTGATAATGTAAAAAGGAAGGTTTTGCACCTTGAGAGATAATATAATTATAGGCCAAATTATCAAGATGCGAACTAGTTTGGCCTGGATATATAGATGCCTCAATCAAATCAAGAGTTTGTTTTAAAATCTTACCTGCTTGACGCATTTTTTCTATTTCTTCATTATTTTTAATCGTTATACTCATTGATTACCTTCAAACAATCTTTAAGCACTTCGTCCGGCGTGCGATTAGCATTTATATCTACTAGCACGCCACGCTTAGAATATCTTTCTAAAATTGGGAAAGTCTCGTTTTCGTATACTTTAAAACGCTTGTTGATAGAGTCAATTGTGTCATCACTTCGAGTAACTAATTGACCGTTACATTTAGGACAAATATTGTCTTTGACTAATTGCCTTTTTGTAATGTAACCACAATCTGAACAAGTCAATCTATTTAAAATTCTATCAAGCGCAACTTCTTTTGATAAATTTAAGTGGATGACAAGGTCAACATTAGTGACATTATCCAACATTTCTGCTTGACTTAAATTCCTTGGGAAACCATCAAAGACAGTTATGCCAGATTTAATTGTTGACAATTTATTATTGAGCGTATCAATCACTATGTCATCAGAAACTAATTCTCCCTTATCCACAATAGATTTAATACGTTTGCCAAGTTCAGAATTTGTCGCAATCTCATCTCTTAAAAGTTGCCCCATAGAGATAAGATTTATTTCAAAATGTTCGCTGAGACCGGATACTAACGTACCTTTGCCACAGCCTTGAATACCAACAAGAACTATATTCATTTTTTACCCCTATTTTAAAAATCCACGATAATTTTTCATCATCATTTGTGCTTCTAATTGTTTATCAAATTCTAACGCTACTGATACAACGATCAACATACCCGTTGCACTGAATGAACTATTTAGTCCACCCGCTCCAATTGCTGTAAATAACAATGTAGGAATGAGCGCCATAAATGCCAAGAATATAGCACCAAATAATGTAATTTTTTTATTAATTCCATTCAGATATTGTGCGGTAGGTTTACCTGGACGAATACCCGGGATAAAGCCACCATTCGCTTGTATCTGTCGTGCAATTTCTTCTGTATCAAAATTAAGCATTGCATAGAAATAAGCAAAAGCCAAAATCAATAATGACAATAATACTGCATACACCCAAGAACCAGCACCTATCCAGTTATTCCACCAAGTGATAAAACCATTAGTAGAATCTGGCCAGAAAATACTGAACAATAATTGCGGGAATGTAAGTATTGCGCTTGCGAATATAATAGGCATTACACCATTAGCATTAACTCTAATTGGAATATAAGTGGATTGACCACCGTAAAGTTTTCTACCTTTCATTTGTTTAGCATATTGAACGCCAACCTTTCTCTCGCCACCATCAACAAAGATAACAAGAGCGAAGATAGCAATCAAAATAACCACAAACAAAACCAACTGCCAAATAGCTGTTTGAGTAGTTTTACCACCTTCACCAATGTCTTGGAAATTGCCCATTAATGCAGTAGCCGCACTAGACAAGATACCAACGAAAATCAACAAACTCATACCATTACCGATACCAAGTTCTGTGATTTTCTCGCCTAACCATACTGTAAACATAGCGCCAGCGACCAACACAAATACGATAAACGCATAACATAAAAATTCGTTTCCGCCAAATACATCAATATGTGTTTGCCCAGCAGTACCAAAACCAACTGCAATACCGATAGCCTGTGCTAAAGCGATAATTAACGCTGCCACTTTTGTATATTGACTAATCTTTTTCCTACCATCAGCGCCACCTTCTTTAGCGTAACGTTGCCAACTAGGAATAACTGCTGAAAGCAGTTGAATAATAATTGATGCTGTAATGTAAGGTGATACACCAAGAGCTAAGAATGAGCCTTGTGACAATGCACCACCACTCACTGCACTCAAAAGTCCTAAAAATGTATTATCCTCGACTTTCACACCCAATGCCTCAGTGTCTATACCTGGAATGGGTAACCAACAACCAAGACGATAAACAAAGAGTAGAACCAAAGTTAAAATTAATTTGTTTCTAATATCTTTGATTTTAAATGCGTCAGCTAATGTTTTAAACATTATACCTCCTCGATACTGCCACCTTGTGCTGTAATTTTTTCTTTCGCTTGTGCTGTAAATTTGTTAGCAACAATCTTTAAAGCTACACTAAGTTCGCCATTACCTAAAATCTTAACACCATCTTTTTCAATTTTAGAAAGTATACCTGCTTCCAATAATTTTTCACCATCAACAGTTGTATCAGCAGGGAAAATGTTAAGTGAACCAACATTTACAACAGAGTAAACTTTTTTAAATTTAGCATTGCTAAAACCTCTAATAGGCAATCTTCTATATAGTGGATTTTGACCACCTTCAAAGCCTGGACGAACGCCACCGCCACTGCGTGCATTTTGTCCTTTGTGACCTTTACCAGAGGTTTTACCTATACCACTACCAATACCACGACCAAGTCTTTTTTTACTTTGTCTAGCACCATCTGTATTTTTTAATTCGTGTATATACATAATAACTCCTTTAAGCCTCTTCTTCC
>CASFFJ010000112.1 GCA_949293915.1 uncultured Christensenella sp. | reverse complement strand
TATATTATCATTATATATACGCATACGCGCGCGTGCGCGCGCGAGACTATCCTTATTACTTTTTTAAAAAAATAATTATTAAAAAAATTTTTAAATTAAAAAATACATTAATAAATAATAAAAAAGAGTTTATTTTTTAATATTGTTTAAAAAAATTTATAATAATAAAAAAATTTTTAGTGATTATAGTTTTATAATAAAAATTGATTATGTTGACAAAATTGATAAACTTGTTTATAATTATTTTAATGAAAATATTAAATCTTAATCTTAATAACTATAGAAATTATATTAATGCATATGTTACATTTGATGATGGTTTAAATTTTGTGGTTGGAGATAACGCCCAAGGTAAAACCAATTTGTTAGAAAGTATATATTTATCAAGTATTGGAAAAAGCCCAAAGAATGTAAAAGATAAACAAATAATAAATTTTAACGCAGAAAAATCTAAAGTTAATATAATTTTTGAAACAATTGGCGGGAAAAAATCTATTGAAATCTATTTAAATAAGCAATCTAAAAAAGCTATAAAGATAAATAACCTAAATGTATTAAAATTGACAGAACTGGTTGGAACATTGTCTGTTGTGTATTTTAGTCCGGATGAATTAAAATTGATAAAAGAAGTTCCTGAAGACAGACGAAAATTTTTAGACATATCTATTAGCCAATTTGATAAAAACTATTTGTATGAATTAGTAAAATATGAAAAAATATTAAAACAGCGAAATGCTATTTTAAAAATGAACAATTCTTATGAAACAAAAATTGAACAATTAAAACTATTTACACCTCAGCTTATTGATTGTGCAGAAAAAATTATTAATAAAAGATTGACTTTTTTAGAAAAAATTGAAAAAATAGCACAAAAAATTCATTTTTCATTAACAAATGGAGAAAATCTATCTGTTAAATATAGTTATAAATTAAAAGAAGCTCTTTCTATTAAGGCTGATTTGATGTCACAATTTGAAAACAATTATGACAAGGAAATGGAATTAGGTTACACTCTAATCGGTCCACATAGAGATGATATAATCTTTAAAGTAAACGATTTAGATAGTAAATATTATTTAAGTCAAGGTCAACAACGAACGATAGCACTCGTTATGAAGTTGTCGTTAATGGAATATATTTATGATGAGATAGGAGAATATCCGATTTTGCTTTTAGATGATGTTTTTAGCGAATTAGATGATTATAGGCAGAATAAACTTATTTCAATATGTTCGAAATATCAAACAATAATAAGTTGTACTTCTATACCTAATTTAACTCATAATTACAATGTTATAAATGTAAAAAATGGAACAATAACTCAATAAAAATTATTGTTTTTTATATTTATCCATTAAAAAACAAATAAAAATAATGTTTTTTTATATAAAATTTAAAAATTTTAATTTTTTTACTAAATAAATTTTCTTCTCAATAAAATAATAATTAAAATTACAAAAAAGTTTTATAAAAACAAAATCTTAATATAGCTAACTAATTATAAAAATCTACATTAGTATCTGTTGGTTTTCTAAAAAACAAAAAAATCACACTTTTTGTGTGATTTTTTATATATCTTTTAAAATTTTAAAAGTCGTGATTTGATATCGTTTACCAATGTCTTTATATGTGGATTAACTTTTATCTGTTTATTAATTTTGTCTCTAGCATGCATTATTGTTGTATGGTCACGACCTCCAAATATTGATCCTATTGCTGTCAATGGAATATTTAACATATCGTTTATTAGATAAATACACATTTGTCTTGGTTCTACTATCTCTTTATTCTTTTTCTTGCCTATAAGGTCTTCTTTTGTTACTTTAAAGAAATCACATACGGTATTAATAATTCTGTCAGCATCTAAATTCGTTTTTTCTGTTTCTCCATAATCTTTTAATGCTTCACGAGCATCATCCATACTGGCGTGTGATTTGCCTAGTAAACTTGAATAAAACACTACTTTTGATAATATACCTTCCATTTCACGAATGTTTGTTCCTGTTTTTTGTGCTATAAACTCTACGACATCTTCATCAACTAAATAACCTTCTTGGCTACACTTTTTCTTAATAATTGCAACTTTTGTTTCATAATCTGGTTCTTGAATATCTTGAATAAGTCCAGATGAAAATCTTGAACGCAATCGCTCTTCTAATGCACTCATATCTTTTGGTGAACGATCAGATGCTATTATGATTTGCTTGTTATTTTGATATAAATCATTAAATGTATGGAAGAATTCTTCTTGGATCCCCATTTTATTGCTTATGAATTGAATATCATCAATCATAAGCACATCTACGCTACGATACTTTTCTCTAAAATCTAAATTTGCTTTTTCTTTTCCATTTCGTATTGATTCTACATAATCATTTGTAAATTTCTCACAAGTGACATATAAAACATTTAATTCTGGATTATGCTCTGATAAATAATTTCCAACTGCGTGTAATAAATGTGTTTTACCTAATCCTACACCACCATAAATAAATAATGGATTAAATTTAAAACTAGGTTGCTCAGCTACGCTCTGCATTGCGGCACATACAACTTGATTAGACTTACCCACAACAAAATTCTCAAAAGTGTATTTTTTGTTGAATTTTGATTTTAGTGTGCTATCTTTCATAAGTTTATCAATTTCCGCATCTTGCCTTCTTACTGTTTCTTCATATTCGTTTTTCTCTGTTACTCTAATAAAAGTATATGGAGTAAACTCTTGACGAACGCATTTTGTTATCTTTTCAAAAATACCTGGTTGATTAACTTGATTTTTCGCTGTAACACTTGGCGCCATTAATATTAATTCATCATTTGCATATTGAATAGGTGTTAATGTATTAATCCATAGGTCGAAAGTAACTGCTGTGACTTCATTTTGCAATTTACTTAAGACCTTTCTCCATTGGTCAAGTAAAAACATATTAAACTCCTTACTCTATTATTATATAATAATTGTTAATATAAGTCAATTAGCAAATTTAAAAAAGAAAAACATTTTTTTAAAAAAACTTTAAATATGTGTAAGAAGTAAAAAATTGTAGATTTTATGGCTAGATTTATAGTTGTCCACCACTAAAAACAATTTATCAACACAGTCTTCAACATAATTAATCACATTTTATGTGGATAATTTTTGTGGTTTTTATGTCGAATTTTTAATTATTAAACACTAAATATTGTGTTTTTATTGAGTTATGCACATTTCCACACGCCTTAATAAAAAAATCACTATTAAAAAAACAAAAAATTAAAATATTTAATCGTGAGTGCACGCCCGCTAATTAACTATTTTATAGGCTTTTTGTTGAGTTTTAATAAATATAATTTATTAATTATATATTTAATTAAATAAAGCAAAAAAATTCGAAAAATTTTTACAAATTTAGACATTTTGTTTGACATAAAGCATTGATTTTGATAGTATAGTGTTGTATTATGTTGGTTATGGGGGAACAACACAATCTTAGGAGCAGAATTATGAAATTTAAATGTGATGGTTTAGAACTAAGTGAAGCTATAGGAACAGTGCTAAGAGCAGTAAGTAATAAAACAACATCCCAAATACTTGAAGGTATTAAAATGGTTTGTAATGAAGATAAATTGACTTTAACTGCTACTGATTTAGAGATTAGCATTGAAAAAACAATTCGTGCAGATGTTATAAATAATGGTGAAACTGTTGTTCCAGGTAAATTATTTGGCGACTATATTAGAAAACTTACAAATGAAAACATTGAATGTGAACTTAATGAACGAAATCAATTAAAAATTACATATACAGACAGCGAAGGCTGTTTGCAATGTATGGATATTAACGAATTTCCGCAAATAAAAGAGTTAGAAAAAACAAAATTTTTTGAAATAGAAAAGACAGAATTTAAATCTTTAATTAACAACGTTAATTATGCAGTTGCTATTGATGATAGTCGTCCTATTTTAAAAGGTATTTTGATTGAGACAAATTCTAATAACGTTAAGGCTGTGGCTGTGGATGGTTGTAGACTAAGTTTGTCTAACAAAAAATTAGTAATGTCTACTGATGATTTTAAGTTAATAGTCCCAGGTAAAAATATTAGTGATATTGTTAAAATGATGGATGATGATGGGACTGTTAAAGTTTATGTACATTCTAATAACATTATGGTGGATTTAGGTGACACGATAGTAATCAATAGACTCATTGATGGTCAATTTATTAATTATCGTCAAATTATTCCTAACGATTTTTCGACTGTCGTAACTATAAATAAAGAGCAACTTGAGGATTCTATTGATAGAGCAAGTGTTTTGTCCCGCATAGACAAAAACAACCTTGTTAAATTTGATATCAAAGAGAAAAATCTTATGTTGACTTCAAGTAGTGAAATTGGTAATACAAAGGAAAATATCACAGTGGGTGTTAAAGGTAATGATATAAATATCTCTTTCAACTCTAAATATTTTAGTGATTGTTTGCGTGTTATTGATAACCCTTATGTTAAAATGAATCTTAATAGTCCAATTCAACCTTGTGTGATAACACCAACAGAAGGCAATGATTTTGTGTTTTTAATTTTACCTGTAAAATCTAGATAATTATCTTTAATTATTTTTAATTATAATAATTA
>CASFFJ010000111.1 GCA_949293915.1 uncultured Christensenella sp. | reverse complement strand
CGCTATAAACACCAAGTTCTTTGTTTGTCGTATCGAATTTTTTTACAGTAGGTTCTTCATTATTAAAAGCCTTGATAATTTTCATATTTAATATCATTTCTTCCGCATATCCACTAAGTGCACCTTGTGCCTCTACTCTTTCTCTATACAATTTTTTACTCTTCTTAGTGATTTTTATCGCTAAGTATAATGATAGTGGTGCAACGCAGATTACTATCAATGCCATAATCCAATTAAGTATAAACATTATTATCATAACAATGACAATTTGGAATATGCCAATCACTATCGACTTAAACCCAGCCAAAAAGCCATCAGTAATATTCTCAACATCTGTTATCATAGTGTTCATAATATCACCATGCGGATTATTATCGATATATTTTATCGGTACATTATTTAATTTTTTATACAGACCATTTCGCAACGATTGACCTGTTTTATATGTCAAAATGTTCATAAAATAACTGCCTAACCAATCAAATATGCACGAAGAAACAGTTAAAATACCTATTACGATTAAATACCTAATAAGTAAACTAAAATCAACATTTCCAACTCCGATTAAGCAATCAATCGATAATCCAGAAAATAATGGAATTAACATATTAAATAATGTAGCGAGCAAATCAAATACCACAGACAAGAAAAACACTCGCTTATGTGGTTTGACATACATAAGCAGTTTTGACAAAATATTTTGATAATTTTGTTTGATTATCGACTTATTTTGATTGCGACTCATAAATCTCCCTATAAATCTCACAATTTTTCATTAAATCATTATGTTTACCAATTCCTACAACATCTCCATTGTCTAAGCAAATAATCAAGTCTGCATTTTTAATCGAAGTTGCACGTTGTGAAATAATAACTCGTGCACAGTCCATTTTTTTAATTTCTTTCATAAGTTTTGATTCGGTCAAAAAGTCAAGCGCACTACTACTATCATCAAATATTAGCAATTCGGGATTTCCAATAATTGCACGTGCAATGGTAAGCCGTTGCATTTGTCCACCGCTAACATTTTTACCGCCCGCCATTATTTGATAATCGAGACCATTTTTCCATTCACTGACAAAACTCCACGCTTGGCTTATTTTTAACGCTTCAATAATCTCTTCATCTGTCGCATTAGATTTTCTTATCTGCATATTTTCACGCAAACTACCACTAAAGAGTGTACTGCGCTGTTGAACAATGCTAATCATCTGTCTTAAGTTTTTAATATCGTAATCTTTAACATTTTTCCCTTTAAACTTAATCTCGCCACTCGTTACATCATAAAAGCGTGTCATCAAATGCGCTAATGTAGATTTTCCGCTACCTGTACCTCCAATTATACCTATTGTTTGATTCGGCATAATTTTGAATGACAAATCTTTAATAAAAGATTTTTCATCTGGCGTAAATGAATAGTTAAAACATACATTCTCAAATTCCATCAACGCATCATATTTTTTTGCTGGTGTTTTCTTGTCTGGATTTTTAATGCTAGGTTGAGTGGTTAAAATTTCGTTAATACGTACAACACTGGCATTTGTTCTAACAAATAATACAATTATCTGCGACAATATCAAAAGCGACAACGTAATAATCGTAACATAATCAATCAATGCAATGATATCACCTTGTGTCATACCACCAATATTTACCTGCCAACCGCCAATAGCAAGAATAGCGATAGTCGCAATATCAACCAATAAGAAAATTAATGGATTGAGCAGAGAGGTTATCTTTGATAACTTTATACTTGTATTAGTATATCCATCCGTTACTTTCTCAAAACGTTCTTGCTCAGCCTCTTGTTTATTAAAAGCACGGATAACACGTGTTCCTGCTAAATTTTCTTTTGTTACACGACTGATATTGTCAAGTTTTGTACGCATAACCTTAAAATAAGGATCAGTCTTTTTAATATAAACTATTATAACTATCAAAATAATTGGTATAAGAACTAAAAACACAAATGACATCATTACATTGATTGACAAACTCAATATAAACGCACCTATCAACAAAAATGGCACTCGTATCATAAGACGCAGAAATATTGAGATAGCATTTTCAATTTGGTTTATATCGTTAACCAATCTATTGACCAGTGATGATGAACCAAATTTATCTAATTCTGCGTGTGACATTTCGCTAATCTTTTTAAATGAATCATATCTTATATCTTTTGCTACTCTAACGCTTGCTATAGCTGTACATTTTTGCGATATAACATTAAAACAGAACATCAAGATATTTGATATTATTATAATAATACCATATTTCAAAATAAATTGTGTGTCACGTGTTGCAATGCCTTCATCCACAATCTTCGCTACAAAAATTGGATTACATAATTCAAGCATTGATTCCAATAACTTTAAAAAAGGTCCAATAAATATGTACCACTTATATTTTTTAAAATATCTAAACAAATTTTTCATTT
>CASFFJ010000110.1 GCA_949293915.1 uncultured Christensenella sp. | reverse complement strand
TATTATCCATACTATTTAAATCCATTGTATTTTTAAGTTCATCCGCGCTTATGTTTTTTAATTTATTTTGAATGGCATCCAATAGTTCTGTGAAAGGTACTGACTTTAAATCGCTAATATCAATGCCTATTATTTCATCATTCTTGACTTTTATACCAAAGTCATTTTCTAAATCATTCATAGTATAACTATCAAGATTGGTTGCTAAATTTGTAGCGTGCGTAACCAACTCGTTCAAAGTTAAATCATTCATTTCTTCATTGCCAAGAGATAGGTCAGTTTTAAATGTCTTGTTTATCCAATTAGCCGATACCTTAAAATACGCAAACGCACCTAAGCCACCTATTAAAGCAATTGTTAATATCAAACCAATAAATAAGCCAAAGAAAAATGAACCAACTTGCGAGCGTGATTTTCTCTCTATTTTGCCAATTTGTTTCTCCATTTGTCCCCCATTTTTACAAAAATAATATTAAAGTAAATTTATTATAACCTTATTATAACACAAACAAAAATAAAAATAAAAATGAATAACAAAAATAAATAAAAAAAATTGTCAAACTTTATAATTTTGTTGCGAATTTTATTTTTTTTGAATACTGAAACAATAGTTTGATATGGTAAATTACATAATATTATAATTAATATATAGTAAAATAATTTTAATAGTTATAAAATGTTTATTATGAATATTTAGACAGGTTATCCGAATTTAAAAGATTTTGAATAAGAATAATTTCTCGTTGAGATTGATATGAATTTACATCATTAAAATTACTAATCACAAACTTATTTACTAGACAATTTATTATTTATATATAACCAACATTTATTATACGCAAAAAGGATACGAGCTGAACAACAAAAAGCATCTGTATATAAAATAAGATGATATACATTATCAAAAATTATTAATAATGAATTTGATATAATCTTAATCTATATTCTCTAACTCTTGAGTTTTAGTTTTCGTTATCTATATTATCACGAACGTTATACCACTATTTAAAAAGTTCATATCTCTGTCCGCAAGCAAATCTGGACAATAGTTAATAGCAATTTTTTTGAAAGTTTTTGCATTAGCTAGGTCTGTCCCTAAGCAATAATCTTGTATTGTTCCTTTCCCTTTTAATTGTTTTAATGTTTTAATAAGTTCTGTGCGAATTGCTCCGCCTACACCATGGCTGCCATAACCATGAATAACTTTCATCACTTTAAATCCGCCCTTTTTGCATGCGTCAAGTTCAATCAAAAATTGCGCAATAGCCTCTGCCACTGTCTGCTTGTCACTTTTAATGTCAATGCTAATCAATTTCATAATAATATGATAACAAAATAAAAAAAATTAGTCAACAGCAAACATTATGTAAGCAATTATTTGACTAAGTTTATTCGCCATTAATAAGTTCATCTAAACTGACTGAAAAAATTTCACAAAGTTTTCTCAACATTGCAATACTAGGCTCTGTCCTACCTTGCTCCCAATTTGCATAACAACTTTCCACCACACCTAATTTTTTTGCAATCTCTTTTTGTGTCAAATCTCGCTCACGCCTTATCTCTTTTAAATTTTTGCAAAAATTTACATCCATTATCAATATTTTATAAATTTCTAGACAAAATGTCTTGACACTAGATATTTTATCTAGTATAATATTGTTGACAATTCTAGATAATTTATCTAGAAAATAAGAAGAAAAATATGAAATACAAAGAATTAACAGAACAACAAATTAATGATTTAATCAGAGAATCCTATAGATTCAGCACAGAAGAAATGTCAATAGAAGACGCAATAGACTTATTTCAGCCGCGCGAAAATGGTAAGATTTATAGATCTTATCATTTGCTAGAAAGTATTGTCCCTAAAGAGTATTTAAAAGAAAAAGAATTTATAAAAGCTATTATTCCCACGCGTTACCCTTTTACATATGCTTCTGTATTGGAGTATGCTGATAGTGAATTGAAAAATGATAGAGAATTAGTAGATTTTTGTATTGAAGAACATGGTTTTTATGCAATATTTGCATTAAGTAGTGAGTTTGGCATAGAAGACAAAAACAGATTAGAACAAGCCAAAAATGATAAAAATGTTTATATTGAACCTGTATTAAATTCCGCTGGCGAACTGATACGCTATAGAGCATGCTCAAAGCTATTAAGAGATGAAGACTTTGTAAAAAGTGTATTAGATAAAGCGGAAAAAGAAAACGACCCAAGTTTAGTAGAATCTCTTATGAAATACTCGTCATTATGCTCATCAAATATTGATTTTGCAAAGAGAGCGATTAAAATTGCACCCGATTCTATTTCGCATGCTAGTGAAACATTATTTGAAGATGAACAATTTGTCGCTGGTGCGCTAAAAACACTAATCGAACAGCCAAGTCAGTGGCGAACTGAAGTTGTCAATAAAAAAATAAAAGGCGAGCAGCTTGACAATAAGAATGTACAAAAATTAATTAAAACATGTAGTAAATTGAGTGAATTGCCAGAAAATGCAAAACTAAGAAACGCTATTTATAAGAAAATGGCAAATCATTATTTAGAAGAATTAAAAATTGACAGTGTAGAAAATGCGACTACCTTAGAAGCTTAAACACATTGTTGTATATTGCTATTACATATCAAAACATATTGGCTGGCAGATTTAAAATTTAACTTTTGGGTTAAAAAAAGACTTTTATTTAGCGTAACAATATAGTTGGTTTTAAAAAAGTCTTTTTTTATTTTATTAGATAACTACTAAATAGTTTGACAAATTCTAAAAATTATTTAAAGATTAAATCGTTTGAATGTTAGGCAGTCTTTTTTGATTTTTCTTTTTTAAATTTTTCGATTTTTGGCGCGTCTTGCTTGTTGATAAAATCGGCTGTGATTGTAATCTTTTTGATATCGTTTTCAAAATGACAAGAATACATAACGTCCAACATGCGCTCTTCTAAGATTGTGCGAAGTCCACGCGCGCCAGTTTTTAATTCAATAGCCTTTTTGGCAACTGCCATAATAGCCTCTGGTTCAAATATCAAATCTATGCCATCCATTTTAAACATTTGAATATATTGTTTGGTTATAGCGTTCTTTGGCTCGATTAAAATTCTTTCTAATGCTTTTTCATCTAAACTATCAAGTGTGGCAACGATAGGAAGTCTACCTACAAACTCAGGTATCATACCATATTTGATAAGATCTTGTGGCTGAATGTTTTCAAATTTATTGAGTGAGCTATTTTCTTCCTTATCCTTAACATCCGCACCAAACCCAAGTGTTGATGCACCAGTACGCTCGCTGATAATTTTGTCAAGTCCAACAAATGCTCCACCACATATGAATAAAATGTTTGTAGTGTCAATTTTGATATTCTCTTGCTGTGGATGTTTTCTGCCACCTTGTGGCGGAACAGATGCAATAGTACCTTCTAAAATCTTAAGCAATGCTT
Organism: uncultured Christensenella sp.; assembly: GCA_949293915.1. GTDB lineage: Bacteria > Bacillota > Clostridia > Christensenellales > UBA1242 > Onthoplasma. Next base: position 2,104 of record CASFFJ010000110.1, on the reverse strand, counting down.
GCTGAACACCCTCGCCACTCACATCACGTGTAATAGAAACGTTTTGTGTCTTTCTTGCAATCTTATCAATCTCATCAATGTAGATAATACCACGTTGCGCTTTCTCAATATCGTAATCTGCATTTTGAATGAGTTTTAATAAAATATTTTCAACATCATCGCCTACATAGCCGGCTTCTGTGAGCGCAGTGGCATCACTTGATGCAAAAGGAACTTTTAGTGTCTTTGCAAGTGTTTTTGCAAGCAATGTTTTACCACTGCCAGTAGGTCCGATTAAAAGCACATTTGATTTTTCTAATTCAACTTCATCTGCACTGTTTTCTTTCTTTATCAAATTGTAATTAATACGTTTGTAATGATTATAAACTGATACCGCCAAAATCTTCTTGACTTCATCCTGTCCTATTATAAAATCATTAAGACGCTTAACAATCTCTTGTGGCTTAGGTAAATCGATAAGAGCGCTAGCTTTATCTTCTTTGGTCTTATCTGAAAAATCCATCAAATCACGACAAATATTCAAGCAATCACGACAGATAAAGCAGTCACCTTCTGGATTGCTGATTATATCGGTAAGTTCGCGTGCAGGTCTGCCACAAAATGAACAGATAGTATCAATTTCTTTCATAAAACTCCTTTATAATATTAATTATATTGCATATTATTTACAATTTTTCATCTTATATTTAATTATATCAAAAATTATTTTTTATTCATTAATCTTTTTTTAATAATCGATTTTAAATTTCATCATATTGTGTTAGCGTTTGTATTTTGTTAACCAAGTATTAAAACGTTTTCAACACAATAAAAATTACTTTTTTTAATTGTAACAGTACAGTAATAGACAACAATAAAATCAGACCTAAACTAAGGTCTGATTTTAATTATTTACGCTTATCAAAAATCTTGTCAACCAAACCATATTTAACTGCTTGTTTTGCATCTAAAAAGTTATCTCGCTCTGTATCTAACTTGATTGTATCAACATCTTTGCCTGTATTGTCAGCAAGGATTTTGTTAAGAGTTTCTCTAGTTTTTTGCATATGTTTGGCGTGAATTTCAATATCTGTTGCTTGCCCTTGTGTGCCACCTAACGGCTGATGTATCATTACTTCGCTGTGTGGCAAGCATATGCGTTTACCTTTAGTACCGCTCGATAAAATCACTGCCGCCATACTGGCTGCCATACCAATACAAATGGTTGAAACATCGCATTTAATATATTGCATAGTGTCATAAATAGCAAGTCCTGCCGATACACTACCACCCGGACTATTAATATACATAAAGATGTCTTTGTTTGGATTTTTGCCTTCTAGATAAATTAGTTGCGCAACAATAGTGTTCGCCATTTGGTCATTAATCTCGCCTGACAAGAACACAATTCTGTCTTCAAGCAATCTAGAATAAATATCATAACTACGTTCAACATTTCCCACTTGGTCGATAACCATAGGTATCATAAATTTGCCTCCTAAATTATTTAATTTCGTTATTCGCGTGCAAGAAATCTAAAAGTTTTTTCATTAAAAGTTCGTTTGCAATTCTGTTTACCATATCATTATTAACTTGTTTTTTGTAATCTTCTATTGATTGATTAGCTTCTTTTGCCAATTCTTGAATTTTATTGTCGATATCTGCTTCGTTGATATCAAGATTCTCATTTCTAATTAATTTTTCAAGTACAAGTCTAGCCTTAACATTCCTAGCACTGTTTTTGCGGATGTCATCTTTGAATTCATCTTCTGTCTTGCCAATATATTTAATATAATCCTCAAATTTAATGCCTTGATATGCCATTTGTGACTTCATACCATTAAATTGACGCTCAAATTCTTGTTCTAACATAATCGTAGGAACAATAAGTTCGGTGTCATCAATGATTTTGTCTAAAATATCATTATCTAATTCGATATCGGCACGGTCATTAGCCTCTTTGATTAATCTGTCTTCAATACTCTTTTTGTAATCTTCTACACTGTCAAATTCGGTTGAATTAGACACAAATTCTTCATTTAGTTCTGGCATAATGCGTTCGCGAACATTCTTAATCTCAATCTTGAATGTTGCTGGCTTGCCACACAAACTCTTTTCGTGATAG
>CASFFJ010000109.1 GCA_949293915.1 uncultured Christensenella sp. | reverse complement strand
TCAACATAATCATCACTATCAACAAAGCATATATATTCGCCTGTCGCATTTTGAAGTCCTAAATTTCTGGCTGAAGAAAGTCCACCATTTTTTTTGTGAAAAACTTTTATTCGTTTATCCATTTTTTTAAACGCGTTACATTTTTGCAAAGAGTCATCTGTCGAGCCATCATCGATAAGCAAAATTTCAAGATTTTTATGCGTTTGAGCAAGAATTGAAAAAATGCACCTATCTAAAAATAAATATGTATTAAATACAGGTACAACCACACTTATTAGAGTCGTTTTTATATCTTTCTCCATATTCTTAAAAGTTTTTGAATAGTAACTATGTGGAATAAAATCAATAATTACTAAGTAAAAAAAATATTATCATAAACCACATAATTTGTCAACAAAAACAGATATAAAACCAATAATTAATATAAAATAAAACATTTTTTTACATTGATTATAATAAATCATAACTTTATTGTATTAAAATTGAGAATAATTGATAATCACATTGGATTGAGTTAAAATATATCATTATTAATAAAGTTGTTATTTATTTGATACAAAATGCTACAAAAAATACTACAATTCCTTTTTATTTGATAATTAATACGATGTGTGATTTATATCATTTGCGGTTGTTAAGGTGTATAATTTTTGTTGTTTTAATCATAATTTAGTTGTGTAAGTGGTTAAAAAATGGAGTTGTGTGTTTATGAAAAACAAATTAAGATTGTCTTTGATTGATGATTATATAAAATTGACTTGTATTTCTAAATTATGCATAAACGCCAGCATTGACAATGGTATTAATAAAAATATAATCAATTCAACCGCTAGATTATTGCTGGCATATGAAAAAATATTTTTTAAGTTTAACTTTATGGACGATTCGCTTGCCATATTAAACAGAGAATTAAAATCTGATAATTTTGTTAGAGAATGTAAGTACGAACCATCTTATTATTTAAGTGAAATTGAAAAAATTAAACAAAAATTTTTTCTTTATTTACAAAAATTACCTTTAAACGAAGTTGAAAAAAGTTACGTTGCCAGCAATTTAAACGTTTAACTTTTAAAAAAATGATAGACAAAAGTTCGTTTATGTGCTAACATAATGATATGTTACGCAATAAAAGACAGAAGAAATCAATTTATGAATTATTTTTTAAACGCTTGTTTGATATTGTTTTTTCATTGATTGCAATCATTGTCTTGTCACCATTATTGTTGATTATATATTTGATCCAATTGTTTGTACTAAGAGGCAATCCTATATTCACTCAATACCGCCCAGGTAAAAATGGTAAGATTTTTAGATTTTACAAATTTAGAAGTATGACTAATAAGCATGATGAAACAGGCGAATTGATACCTGATAAAAACCGCATCACAAAGTTTGGTAGATTTTTAAGAAAAACTAGTTTGGACGAGCTCCCACAGCTATTCAACATTCTAAAAGGCGACATGAGTTTTGTTGGCCCGCGACCACGCCTTGTGAAAGATATGATATTCTATGATGAAAAAGTTTTAAAGGCTTATTCTGTTCGCCCTGGCTTAACTGGTTTGGCGCAAGTCAGTGGTGGTAGGAGTTATGCTAGTTGGGAAGAAATTTTTGAAAAAGATTTACGTTATGCTGAAACAATAACTTTTTGGGGAGATATAAAAATTTTATTCAAAACAATAATTGTGTTGTTTAAATCAGATGCAAATACTGATGGAGAAACAATGCGTGAATATTATTATCAAGACTATTTGTTAAAAACAGGAAAAATCAATAACGAACAATATGCCTTGGGTAATAAGCGCGCGAATGAAATTATAAAATCAAAAACTTATATTAATTATCAACATGATCTACATAACAACAGCGAAACAAAAAACAATTACAATGATTAATTACATTTTAATAAATAATCAAAAGTTTTAAAAATATCTTGATAAAAAACATGATGATAAATAAAATTAATAAGAATGTATTTAGTTGCATTCTTTTTTTTCGTTTGTTATAATTAATTAATGATTTCAACAAAAGATTCTTTTAAGTCAAAAATATGTTCACTCTTTTCAAACAGAACAATCATTTTTTGTATAATTTTTACAATCACTTATATTATTTCCGCATACAATATATATTTAGAATTTTTATATATGGCAGTAGCAATTATCTCATTTATTTTACTGCCTATAAAAGAATCATTCAATGTGTTTTTGTATTTGCATTGCTTTTCGCTCAGCAATATTGGTTACTCAGCTGGACTTACAATTGAACTTATTGCATACGCTTTTATTTTGCTTATTAAATATATCATAGGTGTTATCAAGCATAAATACCCTGTTTACAAAAAATTAATAATTGCGATTTGCCTTTTCTACATATTCTTCGTAATCATCAGTTTTTTTCACAAGACATATTGGCGAACGCTTTTATATTTAGTATATTTGCCATTAGCATACTTTTTCCTTGCAATGCTAAAAGATATCAATATAGAGTCTGCCATGAATTATTTTGCAGTAGGAGTGACAACTAGTGTTATTACATCATTATTATTTGGTTTTTTACCACATTATAATTACAACATATTCTTAATAGATGGTCGATTTAACGCATTTACAAATCACACAAATTCATTGTATATTATAGCACTCTTTTCTACCACATATTTTATGTATAAATTTTTAGCAAAAGAAACATCTATTTTAAAATTTGCATTTATATATATTTTTAATACCATAACAATTTTGTCAACGTTATCAAAATTTGGATTTTGCTTATTGATATTATTCACATTTATTTTCTTTATTATTTATTTAAAGCAAGATTTTAAAAAGAGATATAAACAAACTTTAATATTGATTCTTTTGTTGTTGATTTTAGCACTAGTATTCCATAATGTTATTTTTAAAATAATTAGTCGGTTATTTGAAAATAATGGAGATATTATCAATTCCATTTTGACAGGTCGCGATGAAATTTGGACTAGTTATTTAAAAAAATGCGTAAGCAATCCATTTGTTTTCTTGTTTGGTCACGGTTTGTTAGCAGAAGAAGTCTTTGTCGAACCACATGGTATGATACGTGCCAGTCATAGTCTATATATTTTCTTGCTATACAGATTTGGCATAATTGGAATTATCGCGTTAAGCTATATAATTTATTTATTTATTAAACCAGTCTATAAAACAAAACCAAAATTTATTATGTCTTTACCACTAATTTGGTTTTTATTAGAAAGTCTGGGCGCTTGTACATTTAGGTTAACTAATATAACATTAGGTATATTTTCAGTTATGATATTGTTTATTGATAGCTTTAAACAAATTAATACAAATAAAAGCGAAGAACAAGACAAACAAGAAAAGACTGATTAACCACAATAAAAAATTAACTCAATAGAGGATTTATGAAAAAACAGATTATAAAATTAAATAAGGCAAAAATATTAGTTCTATGCACAACAGACAATATGATTTGGCAATTTTTGTTACCGCATATTAACGATTTAAAGTCATATGGCGCAACTATTGATTGTGTGTGTTCAAAAACAGGTTTTTGGTTCGATGAACTAAAAGAAAAGTTTGGCTTAAATATGATTGATGTACAAATGCAACGCAGTCCACTTAAACTAAAAAATTTAACAGCATATAAAATAATTAAAAATTTAACAAAAGAAAATGGTTATAATATGATTTATTGTCAACAACCTGTTGGAGGGATGATTGGTAGACTTATCGGCAAAAAATTTAAAATACCAGTAATTTATACTGCACACGGATTTTTCTTCTTCAAAGGCAATAATATAATCAAAAATTTCATTTTCAAATCGGCCGAAAAGCATATGGCAAAATATACAGATGCCATAATCACAATGAATAATGAAGATTATACTGCGTGTCAAAATTGGAAATGCAAAAATATCTTTAAAATTAATGGTATTGGATTGAATGAATCAAAATATGACAATTTGACATTTGACAAACGAACTTTTAGACACGAATTAGGAATAAAAGATGATGAACAAATTATCTTGTCAGTATCCGAATTTAT
>CASFFJ010000108.1 GCA_949293915.1 uncultured Christensenella sp. | reverse complement strand
TTGTGCCGCTCTCGAAAAGCGGTAAGGTGAAAGCCTTCGGCGGTTCGAATCCGCCACTCTCCGCCAGAGCGAAGGATGTCGGATCATGCGCTGGCGCGCATTTGATACTAGCGTATCAATCGAACCGCGCGTACTCTACAAAAGGTAAATTTAATCTTAATAATTATATTTCTGCAACAAAAATTATTAAAAGGTATCCTGATAAATATTGGAGAGAGAAACAACACTGATTTGTACTAAGACAAGCACACGCCATAGAGCCAAACAAATTTTTTCATAAATTTTACAAAATTTAATACGAGTTTTATCAATATATGTTATAATCAAAATAGGATATTTAATTTGGAGGCATATGTGAAAGTTGATAAATATAGAGTTCTTGGCGAGTTAATCGAAAAGAATTAAAGACAATTTGTAATACCAGTATATCAAAGAAATTATGATTGGGAAAAGGTTCATTGTAAAAAGTTATATGAAGATATTATTGACGCATATGAAAAAGATAGATTTCATTTTATTGGAACAATTGTTTATGTAGATCAAGGGGAAGAAAATAAAATTCAAAAATGTTTAATCATTAAGGATTATATACTTTAAAAGAAAAAAATGGTTTGTTTTTATTAAATTATATGCATCAAGAAATAAACGAACAAATAATCACACAGATAATCATAAACATTAATAGAATAAATGCGAAATATAAAACTATTTTTGATTTTATGTATGTTCTTGATCACAAATTACATCTATTTAAAATTAATAACTTTCATCAAGATGTCAAACGTTTGATTTCAGTGATGAATTTATTATTATTGATAGATTAAAAAACAAATTAAATCTAAATAATTAAGGCGTTACGCCAAGTGAAACGGATAAGAAGATTTTAGTTTTATCCGTTTGTTGTTCTTAGGTTTTGTAGTAGTTGTGTGAAATGAGTTTGTAAACAAAAAGATATATTCTAATTTTATAAGCGAAATAATAAATTTAGTTAATATAGTTAGTTATGTTTATTACTATTTTACTAGATTCGTTAACAAAAATAGGGTTTATGTTGATAAATTAAGAGGATGGTTTGAATGAAAGAAATATATATTTTAGAACGTTTTGATTTTACAAAAGAACAAATGATTCAGTTAAAAAATTTAGGCAATATTCATTATTTTAATAAGGCTAATCAACAAGAGATTGATAATGCAATAAAGTATGCTGATGTTATTTTGCTGGATTGGATTGATCCTAATTATATATTGAAACATATGAAATCAGGACAATTTATATGTTTACCTTACACTGGATATGGTTGGATAAAAGAGTTGCCAAATGCAATAAAGAGAGGAGTTTTAGTATCAAACACCCCAAATTACTCAACAAATGCAGTTGCCGAACATCATTTTTCTTTAATAATGTCAACAATTAAAAAAATAGCCTATTTTAATGAATTTGTGAAAAAAAATCAAAAAGTTCCGTTTAATAGAAATATGGAATTAAGAGGCAAAACAGTTGGAATAATTGGCTTGGGACACATAGGTAAACAATTGGCAAACTATTTGAAACCATTTAATGTAAAATTGCTAACATATAATAGTAAACCCAAACTAATAGATGGCATAACTGATGTTTCATTAGAAGTTTTACTAAAACAAAGTGATATTGTGTGTGTAACTTGTTCATTGAATGAAAAAACTAAAAACATGATATCTAAAGCACAGCTTGAATTAATGAAAACTAATGCAATATTAACAACCACAACGGGTGGAGTTATTGATCAGGATGCGTTAGCTAATATAATAGAAAAGAAATTATATGGTGTAGGAATAGACGATTGCGATCAGCAAATAATACCACAAAGTTTACTTTCCAATGATAAAGTTATATGTACATATCATAGAGCATACGATACACACGAAGCAGAAGAAAATAGAATAAATATATTATACAAAATATTAAAGCTTATTTAGAAGATGATCCGCAAAATCTAATTAAAATTGATTAATTCAAAGAAAACCTTTGGCGGGATTCAATGTGGCTCTTACAAATATTGAAAAAATTGGTTACAATGTTTTGATAAAGATTGTAGATGACTACAAAAATTTACAAATTTTGCATAAAATGTTTGACTTTAAAATATAAATATTATAGACTCGTTTTAATAAATGGAGGGAGTTATGAAATATTGTCAAAAATGTGGCGCTGAAATGGGAGATGATGAGAAGTTTTGTTCAAAATGTGGACATGAAGAAGGCGCAACTGTAGTGGAAACAACTAAAAATAAAAACAATGGACTGGATATTTGTATTAAAGTGTTCTTGATAATTGGCTGTGTCGTTGTTTCTATTTCTACTTATTTAATAGGTCTATTATGGTGTTTGCCTATGACTATTGTTTATTTTAACAAAACAAAAAATGGAGAAAAAGTTGGTGTAGGCTTTAAGGTTTGTACACTGCTTTTCGTAAGTTTGATTTCTGGTATTTTAATGCTTTGCAAAAAAGAAGATTAATAAAATGAATGCAGAAAAAGAAATTTATTTCTTTTTTTATTTACCCTAAAACTGCCTTATTGAAATTTAACGCAAATTTAAACAGCCTATCTATTGACTTTATCTTTTAATTTATATATAATTGACTTGTTTGGACAAAATGGAAAAGAATAAGAAGCCAAACACTTTAATATACCGCCTTGCATACAATCTATCCACATAAAAGAGTTAGTTAAAAGCCAAAGTTGTTTAGAAAGAGCGGGCTGATTTGACTATAAAGGGGGAGTAATGAGGGGGAAACTGGTGTCCCCCATCATAGAGAGGAACAAACGCCCAAAAGGTTAATAATTGCCAAGCAAAGCGCGGCAATTTAACAAACGGGCGATTTGCTCCGACATGCGGATATGGCGAAATGGCAGACGCGCTAGATTCAGGTTCTAGTGGGAGCAATCCCTTGCAGGTTCAAGTCCTGTTATCCGCACCAGTCAAAAATAAAACGAACATCGGGTATAAATCTATGGTCGTTATTTTTTATAATTCATTTTCAAAAATTCTTTTAGATTTTAAGAAAAAACAATATTCGCACACAAAACAAAATATTATTGTTCATTATGCAAATATGTAAGTAAGATGCTTAAAACAATTTTTATTGGGGGTATATTAGTGGCAAAAGTTTTTTTAATATGCCTCTTTACATTTTGCTAATTTATGCTATAATTATGGCATGATTGGAAAAGAAGAAAACAATGACACATTTGCTGAGATGCATAGAGTGCAAGCGCGCTTAACAAGCAGCGCTGGTGTTGGCATGCCACTGCCAGCCAAGCGCGTAATTGTCACAAATTCGGGCGAGATTATATTCAATCCGAATGAAAATAATTATATTTATTTTTCTAAATCGCGCGAGCATCATGTCTATTTTATTTTCTATAAAGTTTTAAAGATAATTGTCAGCGAATTAAAAAAGCGAAATCACACGCGTGAATATAAGTCGCTAGGTTTGGTAAGAGAACTTAGCGAGGCAGCGTTTTACATCAATGTCAGCAAGGATATAATTAAGAATGTGCAAGAATTTTTTAAAAATTATGTTCCTAGCATTTGCGTAGAAATGGTTACGCTGAGATATCTAAATACTTTTAGCGGATTGTTCGAGACATGTGCGGCTGAAAATTTGAAAAAAACAAACAAACTTGCGCCAGAAATTTCAGACAAACGTATGTTTGGCGGTTCGTACGGCATAAATGGTGAGTGGTTGCGTTTGCTGAAAAACTGCACAGAGTCCACATCAACCGCCACAATGAAAATAGATACCTTTTTTGACTTTCTAAAAGACAATGTGACATATGTCAATAGCGGTAGGCGCACGTTAAAAGGATATTTAAGGGCAAATCCAGAATTGTTTACTATCCTAAATGAGTTGACATACATTAAACTAAACAATCCAGAATTTGTGGACAAAAACAATGTGAACTTTATCCGCTCGGCACTTCAAAACATTCGCGACAATCGACTTTTTAATAAGAACATCGACTTATCACAACTTGATTTAAGCGAATATGGGCGCATGATAAAACAAGATATAAGGCGAGAGCGTGGCTTGTTAAATTCAAATGTTAACATTGCGCGCGTGTCGAACGAGTGAGAATTGTGTAATAATCAAAAATGAAGTTGTTTATTCTTGACAACTTTATTTTTTTTTGCTAATGTAGATATGATTAGGAAATTGGCTTTTTAGCAATATGCTAACCCCATTTTGTGAACGAAAGTTCCAGCCCAAGCAATGCCTAAAATACACTAAAAGGAGAGGAAAATGCAAAAAGGAACTTATCAACCTAAAAAAAGACAAAGAAAAAAAGTGCATGGCTTTAGAGCGCGTATGAAGACCTTGTCTGGAAAAAGAGTTTTAAAAAATCGCAGAAACAAAGGCAGAGAAGAATTGACTAGATAGTTTTTATTTTGTGCTAATTATAGAGAAAGTTGTTTTATCAATACAATTGTGGTATGTTGTCATTAAGAGATTTTTTAAAGGCAATTTTCATCTATTAAAAGGTGTAATATGTTAGCGAAAATAAATCGATTAAAAAAGAAAAAAGAATTTAATTTTATTTATAAAAAGGGTACAATTATTCACTCACAAAATTTTACAATTCATTATGCGCGTGCAATTCATCCATTTACTCAAATTGGTATATCTATTTCAAAGCAAGTGGGCAATAGCGTCGTGCGTAGCAGAGTCAAGCGCATTATTAGTGAGGCTTGTAGGTTAAATATTGACAAATTTGCCATCAAAAATTATGTGATAACAGCAAAACCAAGCATAGTGGATAAAAACTCAATTGATGTGGAAAACGAACTATTAAAAATACTTAAAAAAAATAATTTGTTGCGAGAAGAAAATGTTTAAAATCTATTACATTTTGACTTATCCGCTAACTTTTGTATGTTTAATTTTAATTTGGTTGTATAGAAAATTTATTCGCTATGCACTAGATAGCAGTAAATGTCCGTTTCAACCAACTTGTAGCAAGTATGCTTATGATAGTATTCGTGAATTTGGCTGGTTGTTTGGTGGAATTTTGGCAGTAAAACGAATTGTGAGATGCAATCCTAAAAATACGGGTGGATATGACCTAACAAAACTTAATTTATCGGGAAATTATAAATGGAAATGTTAAACAGTATGATGTTGTCAGGCAATATGTGGACAACAATTATCAATTTTTTTGCAGATTGGATAGTGAATTATGGTTGGGCCATAGTTGTTTTTACTATCTGTTTAAAATTGGTGTTAGCACCACTTGATATTTTGCAACGTGTTGCATCCAACAAACAAGCTCGCGTTAATAACGCGTTAAAACCTGAGATGGATGCATTGCAAGCAAAGTATGGCAACAATAGAGAAAAATTAAATCAAGAGCAAAATAAATTATACAAAAAATATAATGTGAATATGGCTGGAATTTGTTTGCCTATGTTGATTTCACTTGTGTTGACATTGGTAATTTTCTTTACTTTGTTTAGTTCGATAAGGTCGTGGGGTAACGATAATATGTTTTCTAGTTACAACGAATTAGACAAAACATATGTTAGCGCTTCTATAAACGCGCAGGATACAGATGAATATAAGGCGCTGACTACAGATGAAGAAAAAGCAGAATATGTTTATGATTACAGCATCAACGCAGTTAAAGAAAAATATGATGATATTTCAAAGCGTAATAGTTGGTTGTGGATTAAAAATGTTTGGAAGTCGGACACAAATACAAGTCAATTTGTAGACTTTGATAAATATGCAAAGCATTTAAAATTGTCTGAAGAAGAAAAGTCGTTGGCTAAAGAGCGTTATAATGCTATAGTTGGCACAATCCAAACAGAAGAAGGTGAGTCTAATGGTTATTATATACTCATTGTTTTGGCGGCATTAGTGACACTTGCAACACAATTATTGAGTGCTAAACTCTCTACACCAAGCGGGCAAAAACTGAATGTGATGAACAAGGTTATGATGGCAGTATTACCAATATCAATGTTTATATTCGCAATGACAAGTAACGCTGTGTTTACATTGTACATTATTACAAACTCAATTATGTCGGCTATTATCTCTACAATTTTAACATTGATTATGCGCAAAAAAAACAAAAATTCTGATAGTGAATCAATTTTATTAAAGAAGAAAAATGTAGAAGTAGTTGAATACAGTAGAAATTACAAAAAATAGGAGTAAATTATGCAAATTGAAGCAACAGGAAAAACGGTTGAAATCGCGATACAAAACGGATTGCTTGAATGTGGGATGAAACGCGAAGAAGTAGATGTTAAAATTGTTGATGAAGGTGGCTTGTTTAAAAAAGCAAAAGTAATTTTAACTTGGGGAGAAAAGATTGAACAGCCAGTTGAAGATATATTAACCGAACAAAATCAAGAAGAAAACGACCAACAAGATAACATTCAACAAGAAGAAATTGAGAATACAATCGAACAAGAAATTAAACAAGAGAAGAAAAAACGCATTGTTGACACAACAAGACTTGAAAATAAATGCAAAGAATTTTTGTCTGGGCTGGTTAAATTTGTAGATGAAAATGCTAGTATAGATGTTGAGAGAAATAAAAACGAACTATCATTCATTATCAAAGGCGAAAATGTTAATAAACTTATTGGTTATCACGGCGAAACTATTAAAGCATTACAAATTTTACTCTCCGGATTAAAGACAAAAGGCGAAAGCGTGGTGCGAATTTATCTTGATATTGATGGATACAAAATGAATAGAAATCAGGCAATCATTGACCTTGCTAACAAAGTGGCTGATCAGGCGGTTAAGATTGAACGAAACATTCATTTGGACCCTATGAATGCGTACGATAGGCGCATTGTGCACACCACACTTCAAGAACGTGAAGATGTCACGACTGAGTCAACAGGTGAAGGCGAGAAACGTCATGTGGTTATTAAACCAATCTTTAAATAATCAATTTTATATACATTAAAATTCAATATTATAATTGTGGTTAATACATAATCGACAATATTTGATAAATTTCTTAAAAAAAAGTGCAGTTATTCTGCATTTTTTTGTTTTTTTCTATTGCAAAAATTTCTTTTTGTGGTAATATCTAAAGGCAAAGAAAAAATCTAAAAGCAAGGAGAAAAAAATGAAAGCAAAAAAAACAATAAAAGATGAAAATTTAGTTAGAAGGAGTTTAGAAAGATTACAAAATACAGAAAGTGTTTTGGATGCTTTAGAATTCTATACACAACATAATGTTGAGTTCGAATATCTTTGGGAAGATAAAAAATTTAATGAAGTTATAAACGGACTAAATCATATAACAAAAATCAAAGGATTAAAGTCTTTAACAAGTGTAAAAGAATATCAAGTGAAAATTCCTGCAAATTTATTACTGAAAGTGTATGATGATTGTGCTGAACTTTCAGAGTTTTTTGTACATAATCAAGAAAGAATTTTAACAGATAAAAAATATTTTAATAACATAAAGGCAAAAATCTTAACATCAAAAAATCCAGAAGCAATATTTGAATTTGCTAACAATATGAAAAATTTAGAATCAAAACATAAGAAAGAATTAATGCAAGCAATAATCAACTTAAAAAGTGCAGAACATATATATTATTTTGCATCTAGAGTGGAAGACTTGACTCTAGAAGACAAGCGTAATTTAAAATGGGCGTTGATAAAGCTTGAAGATGTGGCTTATGCATATATGTTTGCTAGTGGTGTAAAAGGCTTAGGAATAGAAGACAAGCGTGATTTAATGGATGTTGTTGTTAAATCGCAAAATGCAAATTATATCTTCTTTTTCGCTTACGATGTGGATGGTTTAAAATTAGATGATAAGCGTAAGTTATATAAGGCTTTGATAAAAACTGAAGATGCCAATAACATAAAGGCGTTTGCTATTAAAGTGAAAGGGTTGGAACAAAAAGACTTAGATTCATTAGTCTCAGCAATAATTAAGACCAATAATGCCGAACATATATTTAGTTTTGCTGTTGAAGTAAAAGGTTTGACATTAAACAATTATCGCACTTTGATGAATGCTATTATAAGCATTAAAGATGGAAATTACATCTGCTTATTTGCATGCTCTGTGCCAGGGCTAAACTTAGATGACAAACATAAATTAATGAAAGCATTGATAGAAAGCGGAGATGAATATTTTATTTATATGTTTATGACTAAAGTGAAAGGATTGACACAGGATGATAAAATAAAATTATACAAATTTATTCAATCACCAGAATATAAGTCAAAATGTTATAAATTATTAAAAAGTGGTAGACCAATAAACTCATCACGATATAGTTTTAAGGATATTGTTGATGACTTAAATATTGTTGAAGGGACAAAACTTAAAGAAGAAGTGACTGTAAATTAATCTTACTTTACTAAACAACAAAAATACATAGTTTATATTATTGGTTAACAAAAAGAGAAGCACGTAAAGTGCTTCTTTTTATCTTGCGTGTTTCTTTTGTAACTAGTTTAGGGATTGGAAATTTTATAAATATATTATTTAGTTTATGATTATCGTTTGATGACTATTTTTTCGCCACCTTGAAAATTTGTTGGTAGGTTAGGGTTGAGCGTATTCAAGTCATCTATTGATATCTTTATGCGTTTGCAAACTTCCCAGATAGTTTC